>CAMJXZ010000018.1 GCA_946409855.1 uncultured Clostridia bacterium
AGCGGATGAGCGAGGCCACCGGGGAGGACGCCAAAACCATCCACCGGCTGCTGGAGTACAGCGGGGAAGAGCAGCGGTTCCTGCGCGGCCAGGACAACCCGCTCAAGTGCGCCTGCGTGATCGTGGATGAAATGTCGATGGTGGACGTCTTCCTGATGCGCAGCCTCCTCCGGGCCGTACAGAACGGCACGCGGCTCATCCTGGTGGGGGACGCCGACCAGCTGCCCAGCGTCGGGGCGGGCAACGTGCTTCGGGATATCCTGGCGTCCGGCGCGGTGCCCTCCGTGCGGCTGACGGACATTTACCGGCAGAGCGAGCAGTCCATGATCGTGATGAACGCGCACCGGATCAACCGGGGTGAAATGCCGGTGCTGAACCGGAAGGGGTCGGACTTTTTCTTTGAACGAAGGCCGAACCAGGAAGAGGCGGCGCGCACCGTCGTCTCCCTCTGCGCGGCCAGGCTGCCCGCCTACCTGAACCTCAAGGACGGCTACCACAGCATCCAGGTGATGGCGCCGGCCAAAAAGGGCGCCTGCGGCGTGTACGCGCTGAACCGGCTGCTGCAGGATACCTTTAACCCGGAGCGCCCCCGCCAGCCCCAGATTACCTTCGGGGACCACGTGTTCCGCCCCGGGGACAAGGTGATGCATATCCGCAACGATTACCAGCTTTCCTGGACCACCGACGCGGGCGGGGAAGGGGAAGGGGTGTTCAACGGGGACCTGGGCTTTGTGACCGGTGTGGACCCGGAGGAGCACACCGTCACCGTCCGGTACGACGACGAGCGGAACGTCACCTATGAATACAGCCAGCTGGAGGAGCTGGAGCTGGCCTACTGCATTTCCGTCCACAAGAGCCAGGGCAGCGAGTTCCCGGCGATCGTGCTGCCGGTGACCGGCGGCCCCCGGATGCTGCTGACCCGGAACCTGTTTTACACCGCCCTGACCAGGGCGCGGCAGCTGGTGGTGCTGGTGGGCAGCGAACGGGTGATCGCGGAAATGGTGAACAACGACTATGTGACGGTGCGCTATACGGCGCTGAAGCAGCGCATCCTGGAGCAGAACGGCCCGGCGGAGATTCCGCAGGAGGTGCCCGGGTGGGAGGACTGATCAGCCCGGAGGGCGCGCTCTGCCTGTCCTGCGGGAAAAGGCGCGGGCTGGTTTCCGGCCTGCCCCTGTGCCCGGCCTGCGCCGGGGAGCTCGTCCGGGCGGAGCGGCAGCGGGGCACGCTGTGTCCCCGGTGCAAAAGCGTCCTTCCGCCGGGACGTCCCTGCCGCTTCTGCGGAAGGGACCCGGAGGGTCTTTTGCGCGAGAGCTTCGCGCCGTACCGGTACCGGGGCGTCCCGCGCGCCCTGGCGCTGACCCTCAAGTTCCGGGGGGATACGCGGGCGGCTGCCCTGCTGGCGCCCGCGATGGCCCGAAGCCTGAAAGCACCCGATTATGACGCCCTGGTGCCGGTGCCGCTGAGCGCCCAGCGCCTTTGGGAGCGGGATTACAACCAGGCCCGGGAGCTGGCGGAACTGGTCGGGCACCTTGCCGGGATCCCGGTCCGGGATTTTCTGGTCCGCCCGAAAAAGACGGCCCGGCAGACCGACCAGCACTCGCTGCGCGGGCGTGTCCAAAACGTGGCGGGCGCTTTCGCGGCCGCTCCGGGCGCGGACTGCGCGGGAAAACGGATTCTGCTGGTGGACGATGTCCGCACCACCGGGGCGACGGCCCTGAGCTGCGCCCGGGTGCTCCGGGAGGCCGGGGCGGAGGCAGTCGATCTTCTGACCGCCTGCATCGCCCCCGGTCTTGTCCGGGGCAGGGCAAGGCCGACGGGAAAGCGCTTCCGGATCGGAAAGAAAGGATAGATCATGGCCAACCTGACCACGCAGGGCATCGTCCTGCGCCATGCCGATTACCGGGAAAAGGACCGGATGCTCACGCTGCTGACCCCTTTTTCCGGCCGGGTGGACGCCCTGGCCCGGGGGTGCCGCAAGCCGGGCAGCCCGCTGATGAGCTGCGCGGAGCTGTTCGCCTACGGCGAGTATGTGCTTTACCAGGGCAAGGGCCGGGCCGGCGTGGTCAGCTTTTCGCTGATCGACAGCTTTTACCCCCTGCGGGAGGATTACGACCGCCTGCGCTACGCTTCCTACATGCTGCAGCTGCTGGAGGCCCAGGCCATCCCCGGCGACCGGGCGGACAAGCTGTTTCAGCTGCTGATCCGCTCCCTCAAGCGTCTGTGCTACCTGCCGCTGGAGCCGCGGGCTGTGACCGCCGCCTTCCTGCTGATGGACGCCGCCCTGTCCGGCTACCGGCCCCGTCTGTCCCACTGCGTGCGCTGCGGCAGGCGCCTGGGGGAAGACGAGGCCAGGCTTTTTGACGCGGAGGAGGGCGGCCTGTGCTGCGCGGCGTGCGCGTCCGGCGGGGCCCCGCTGATGCCCCTGAACAGCAGGGAGCTTTTGTGGATGAAGGATGTGCTGCAGACCGGCATCGAGAAAACGGCCCTGCCCCCCGCGGACGCCCCGCTGCCCCTTTTGCGCAAGTATCTGGAAGGCAGGCTGGAAGTATCCCCGCCCAGCGGGAAAGGTCTGCTGTAAGACCGGGCGTTTCCCGGCCGCCTGCGGAAGGAGCGGAAAACCGTAATCTCCCGTTTCCCGCGTTTTCCCTCTGCCGGCAAAACGCCGGATACAGCCGGTTCGTCCGTCCGGATACATTTTACAACGGAGAATGCCGCAAAAACGCTGTTTGTTATGTTATCATACAGGGACGGCAGAGGCGGGCAAAAGGCCTTTCGTCCGGAAAGGGAGATCATCATGAATACGAAACCTGCATGCAGGAGGAAACTGGCGCTGGCGCTGTGCGCGGCGCTGCTGCTGACGCTGATGCCCGGGACAGGCACAGCCGGCAGCTGCAACCACCCCAATCCCCGGGTGTACGGGGAAACGGTAGCCTGCTCCGAACGGATCGACAACGGGGACGGCACCCACACCCGCGTGCTGACCAACTGCATCGTGTACGAATGCCCGGACTGCGGGCAGACCTGGGAGGTCTGGGGCGCGGAATACAGCCGGGAGCGGGAACCGCACAAGTACAACGGGGATACCTGCTGGGTCTGCGGCCACAAAAAGACCTGCAGCCACAGCAATTGGTCGGTGGTCGGCGGGGACGAAAAGTACGTCTCCTGCCGGGACAACGGGGACGGCACCCACACCGAAACGATGATCGAGTACATGGACTGCCGCTGCGACGACTGCGGCTATACCTGGTCGACCACCGAGAACAGGACCTACCGGGAAGAGCACCAGTACCTGTACGGACAGAATACCTGCAACATCTGCGGCGCGAGAAAGCCGGGCAGCAGCCCCGTCACCCCGCCCGCTCCCCGTCCCGGCCCGTCGGAACCCGCCGGCCAGCTTGTCCCCGATTCCGGCAGCAGAAGGATGACGGAGAGCGAGTGCTGGAACTGGACTTACGAAGCGCTGGGCTATGTGTATCACGAGATCCTGGCGCGCCACGGCTTTGTCTTTGACGCGAGCGGCACCTACGCCTGGTACTTTAACAGCCAGTCCTGGTACCGGCCGATTTCCTCCCGAAACAACCAGGCCGTGTATGACAGCCTGAACGAGACCGAATGGTACAACATCAACCTGATCAAGGAAGTCCGGCAAAAGATGAAGAACCAGGGCACCGACAATCCCGGCGGCCGGCCCGCTCCTTCCCGGGGCGGCGGCTATGTGCCGCCCTCCGCGCCTCCCCAGGGGGGCGGCGGATTCTTCTGACCGTACGTTCCGGCCGCCGCGCCGATGAACCGTCAAAAGTACATGAATGGGGGTACCTGCCAATGAAAAGGAAACTGCTTGCGCTGCTGCTCGCGCTGACGGCGCTGTGCGCCGCCGTCCTGCCCGCCGGGGCGCTGGGAAATGATCAGCTGGTTCCTACGTCCAGCACCCAGCGCATGACGAAATCGCAATGCTGGCAATGGACGTATGAAGCGCTGGGGTATGTGTATCACGAGATCCTGGCGCGCCACGGGTTTATCTTTGACCCGAACGGCACCTACGCCTGGTATTTTACCAACCAGGCCTGGTACCACGCCATCGCCTCCAGGAACAATCAGGACGTGTACAACAGCCTCTCCAGGCTGGAATGGGACAACATCAACCTGATCAAGCAAGTCCGCCAGGACATGATCAACACAAACAACAAAAATCCCGGCGGCAAGCCCGCCCCGAGCCGGAACAGCTACTATTCCACCGGCTATTCCGAGCCCTATCTGTACGACAACAGCTTCAGGGAAGTGCAGATGAGCGGGAACGTGCGCATGGCCGTCTATTCCGCGCCCAGCACGTCCTCCTGGCGCGGGGCCAACGGCAAGGCCATGTGCACCTCCATGAACGGGTCGCGCAGCGGGGTATACGTCGCGGGCCGGGACGGAAACTGGGTCCTGATCGCCTACTACCTGAACCACGGCGCCAATCAGGGCGGCTGGCGGGTCGGCTACGTCCGGCAGAGCGAAATGTCCGGCCTGCGGGACAGCGTCCAGCAGCTCTCCTTCCTGTATCAGTACGTGACGATCAACTCCTCCTGCTGGATCACGGACGACCCGCTGGGGTATGAGGAACCGATCACCCGGCTGAACGCCGGCACGGGCGTGACGCTGCTGCTCCGGTACCGCAACGGCCAGGGGAAGGAATACGCCTACATCGAAACCACCTATTACGGCCAGACGCTGCGCGGCTTTGTCCCGCTTTCATGCGTCAGCGGCTATTGATCAGTGAACAGCATACGCAAAGAGGAAGGGGCCGCGCCGCGGCCTCTTCCTCTTTGCAGTATTTTTTTTGATCTTCCTGGGTATCTGACGCGCGGCAGCGCAAAAGCCGCCCGAAGCGGTTCACGGTTCAGGCGGTAAAGATTACTCGGCGAAGATGATATCGTCCCGCAGCCGGTAGATGGTGGCGCCGTATTTGGGGCGGCAGAAGGCGTCGACAAACCAGTCGATTTCCTTGACGGCGTCCCACTGCATCAGCGCGTAGCGGATGCCGTTCTTTTTCTGCCCCTTCATGTTGCTGTCGCACCAGGTGACGGAATCCGTTTCCGGGTCATAATCGGCGGAGAACATCATGCTGTGGGCGCCGATGCCGTAATAGTAGTTGGCGCGCATCTGGAAAAAGTCCCCCTTCCTGACCTGCTGAAGGAACCTGCGCGCCCGCTCCCGGTTTTCCGCCTTGGAGAGGGATTTGTCGTATTTGAAGGTTTCCACCGCGTAAAAGGGGTTGCCGTCGGCGGCCGGAATGTCCTTCCACAGCGCGCCGTAGGCGGGATCCTTGCACTGCTTGGCGGGGAGATTGTCCGGAATGACCAGCTTGACCTCCGGGAATTCCGCCATGCGGTATTTGGACGCCGCCTGCTTGAAGCAGTAGACGGTAAAGTTCTTGCATACGTAAATATCGCCGGCGTAATGCGCCCGCTTGAGCTTGCCGTTCGCGGCGTCGTATTCGGCTTTGGCGGCGGCCAGAATATCCTCGATCATCCGGTCCCGGGGGGTGATGTCCTCTTCGCTGCGGGCGGATGCGGCCGGAAGCGCGGCGGCGGTCATCCAGACCAGCAGCAGACAGAGCCAGGTTTTTATATTTTTCCAATTCATGGCGATTCATTCCCGCTTTCCGCGCTTTTTAAAAAAAGCGCAGTGTTATTATAAGCTAAACCTGGCCGGATGGCAAGCGGACGGGTGGATTTTACATCTGCGGGAACATACCGTCGCAATGGAAAAGGACGCCGTGAAGGCGTCCTCTCCCGGTATGGCAGGCTGTATGATGGGCTCAGCGGTCCGCTTCCGTTATTTGGCGGTATAGATTTTCAGGGGATATTTGCGTTCCTGCTCGTCATAATAGTTTTTTTCGGAGCTGGTCAGCTTGCCCCAGGCGTCCGCTTTCATGATCAGCCTGGCCGCGTGCTTGAAGCTGTTCGAATAATCCGACCCGGAGATGGTCTGACGGAACTGCTTGCCGATGGTGTAGAAGGTGATGCTCATCTTGCTGGCGCCGGCAAGCGCTTCCACCACCTGTCTCCCGTTCTCCCCGAGATCCACGGAAGCCGAGCCGTCGGACAGCGATTCCAGTTTTCGATAGGAATAGGTTGTTTTCCCGATGGCGATATCCAAACCGGTCGCCTTGAAATTGACTTTCCGGGTCTTTGGATCCACGATATATATCTGCAGGTAGGGGGCCATGGTATTGGATCTGCCCCCGTCCTGGCACAGATAGCAGATGACGTAAGCGTCTGAGTAACTCAGAACGATTCTTTCAAAATAAGACCATCTTCCATTGTCTTTTTTCTCATAGTTGTCTTCATACCGGAAGATCGATTCGTCGATTTTGTCGGCCAGCGCGCAGGTGCAGCCGAGCAGCAGCGTCAGGCAGAGCAGCAGGGCGGTCAGTCTTTTCATGTTGCATATTCCTTTCTGTTCGGTCGGCAGGGGAAACAGACATATAGGACATTTTTCTAGTATGATTATAGCCTGACAAAACGGTTGATGTCAAGCCTTTTTGGACATGTTTCAAAATGTAATGAAGCGGCGTTCCGGTGCGGGAAAACGATTGCGGCGGCTGCCGGCTTACGTACACGGCGGCCGTCGGCTGACGGAAACATTTCCTTGCATTTTCGGCTGTTTCCTCTTATAATAATTGGTAACGCGTCCGGACAGAACTCCGGGGAACCGGCGGTTCCCGGCCTGGGAAGCAGATCATGGAAAGGAAACGATGGAAAATGCCAGACAAAAAAACGTATTACATTACCACACCGATTTATTATCCCAGCGGGAACATGCATATCGGTCATACCTACACCACCGTCGCCGCGGATACCATGAAGCGCTTCAAGCGCCTGACCGGCTATGACGCCTACATGCTGACCGGTACGGACGAGCACGGCCAGAAGATCGAAAAGAAAGCGGCCGAAGCGAACGTCACCCCCAAGGCCTATGTGGACGAGATCGTCCGGAATACCAAAGCCCTGTGGCAGCTGATGGAAGTCGAGTACGACGATTTCATCCGCACCACCGACGAGCGGCACATCAGAATCGTCCAGCAGATCTTCCGCCGTTTTTACGAGCAGGGCGATATCTATAAGAGCAAATACGAGGGCCTGTACTGCACCCCCTGTGAAAGCTTCTGGACCGCCACCCAGGTGGTGGAAAAGGACGGCGTCAAGTGCTGCCCGGACTGCGGCCGCCCGGTGGAGATCACCCAGGAGGAAAGCTATTTCTTCCGCATGAGCAAATACCAGGACTGGCTGATCGAATACATCGAGCAGCACCCGGATTTTATCCAGCCCCAGAAGCGCGCCAACGAAATGCTCAGCAATTTCCTCAAGCCCGGCCTGCAGGACCTGTGCGTCAGCCGCACCAGCGTCAAGTGGGGCGTGCCGGTGGACTTTGACCCGGAGCATTCCGTTTACGTCTGGATCGACGCGCTGAGCAACTACATTACCGCCCTGGGCTACGGGACGGACCATGACGAGCTGTTCCGCAAATACTGGCCGGCGGACGTCCATCTGGTGGGCAAGGAAATCGTCCGTTTCCACACCATCTACTGGCCGATCATGCTGCATGCCCTGGGCCTGCCCCTGCCCCGCCAGGTGTTCGCGCACGGCTGGCTCCTGTTCGGCAACGACAAGATGAGCAAGTCGAAGGGCAACGTGGTGTACCCGCAGCCCATCGTGGAACGCTACGGCGCGGACGCCCTGCGCTATTACCTGATGCGCGAAATGCCCTTCGGCGCCGACGGCAACTACACCAACGAAGCCTTCCTGACAAGGCTGAATTCCGACCTGGCTAACGACCTGGGCAACCTGATCAGCCGCACCGTGGCCATGATCGAGAAATATTTCGGCGGCGCCGTCCAGGCGCCCCAGGCGCTGGAGCCCATCGACGAAACGCTGAAGGAGCACACCCTGGCCCTGCCGGCGCTGGTGGAAAAACAGATGAACGAGCTGCAGTTCTCCCTGGCCCTGCAGGAAATCTGGAAGGTCGTCGGGGAGTGCAACAAATACATCGACGAGACCGCGCCCTGGATCCTGGGCCGCACGGAGGAAGGCAAAGGCCGCCTGTCCACGGTGCTGTACATGCTGGCGGAGTGTGCCCGCTTTGCCGCCGTGCTGATCGGTCCCTTCATGCCCAGGACGCCGCAGCGCATCTTTGAACAGCTGGGCGTAAACGACCCCGCGCTGATGACCTGGGAATCCCTGTCCGGCTTCGGCAAACTGCCCGAAGGCACCATGGTGTGCAAGGGCGAAGCCCTCTTCCCGCGCATCGACATCAAAAAGGATCTGGCGGCCCTGAACGGCGAAGACGAGCCGGCCGCGGAAAAGAAGCCGGAGAAGAAACCGGAAAAGAAGGCCGAAAAGCCGCAGCAGGCCGAAAAGAAGGCCCCGGAAGTCCCGGAAGGCTGCGTGACGATCGACCAATTTGAAAAGCTCTCTTTCCGCACTGCCAAAGTGCTCGCCTGCAAGAAGGTGGAAAAGAGCGACAAGCTCCTGCAGTTCTCCCTGGACCTGGGGACGGAGCAGCGCACCGTCCTGTCCGGCATCGCCAAGGCCTATCCGGACCCGGAGCAGCTGATCGGCAAGACCCTGGTGCTGTTTGCAAACCTGGCCCCCCGCAAGATCATGGGGACGCTTTCCCAGGGCATGCTCCTGAGCGCCCTGGACGAAAAGACGGGCGCCCTCCGGCTTTTGACCGTTGACGACGCGGACAGCGTGGCGCCGGGGAGCGAGATCGGATAAAGGACAGACCGATTCAGTTGTTTTCTTCAGCCCGCCTTTCAGGGCGGCACGCCGGACACGCCGCAGCGGCCGGCCGTCGATGCTTCGGTATCTCCGGCTTCCGCCGAGGAGCGTCCGGCGCGCGTTCCATCGTGTTTCAAATGGAAAGCGGGCTCAACATGACCCTTCCGGCCGGATTGATTCCGGCATTCCCAATGCTCTTCAGAAAGGGAGAAAACCCCATGAAAAAGCGGATCTGCTGTTTCACTTTTCTGATCCTGCTGTCCCTGTTCTTTTTTGCGCTGCCTGAAACAAAGGCGGATGCGCCGGCTCCGGCTTCGGGAAAAGATCAGCAGAACATCCTGTACAGCGGCGTCGGCGAGGACGGCCTTTCCTGGCAGCTGACCGGAGACGGAACGCTGACCATCAGCGGAAGCGGACAGATGTATCCGTATGACCCGGTTCATGAGGCTTATTGCGGCTATGACCAGCGCCCCTGGCACAGCTGCCGCGCGCTGATTCATACGGCGGTGGTCGAAGAGGGCGTCACCAACGTGGGGGAATACGCTTTTTATGACTGCCCGAACCTCACGCAGATCATCCTGGCGGACAGCGTAACCCGGATTGACTATATGGCCTTTGGGGACTGTACCGGGTTAACGGCTGTTACCATCGGGAAAAATGTCAGGACCGTAGGGGACTGTTCCTATCGTCCCGCATTTCACGGAGGCGGGGCTTTCCTGGGCTGCAGGAATCTGAAAAGCATCGCCGTGGAAGCCGGGAACGGGAATTACATTTCCGAAGACGGTGTTCTGTACAGCGGGGACATGACCATTCTTTCCGCATACCCGGCCGGGAAAACGGATCCTTCCTATCGGATTTTGGACGGCGTTGAGTACATCGAACCGTGTACTTTCATGGGCTGTGTCCATCTGAAAACCGTCCTGCTGCCGGACAGCCTGGATGCCATCGGAGGCTATGCCTTTGCGGATTGCAGCCATCTGCGGTATCTGACCATGCCGCTCAGCCTGACCGGTATTGATACATTGGCCTTTATGGGCTGCACGGAGCTGAGCGATGTTTACTATCAGGGCTCCCGGACGCAATGGGACAGTATTTATAATGAGGACATTTATCTGAGCGACGGCATCCGGCTGGCCGAGGATCCGCAGGCGGAAATTACCGATTATTTTCCGGTTTTTCCCATTCATCTTCACTGCGGCGTTCTCGCGTACGGCATCTGCGGGGAAAACGGCGGAGACAATGTCACCTGGACGCTTTACCAAAGCGGCCTGATGTCCATCAGCGGCGCGGGCAGAATGGGCTGGGATGACGAGCCCCCCTGGGGCCGCTGGAAGGATTCGATCCGCACCGCGGAAATTGCGGACGGGGTGGCCAATCTCTATGACTGGTCTTTTACGGGATGCTCAAACCTGCGGGAGATCAGCATTCCGGACAGCGTGAATGAAATCAGCTGGCAGTGCTTTATGGATTGCTCGTCCCTTGTTTCTGTCATCCTCCCAAGTGGGCTTACTTCTGTTCCATATGAGCTGTTCAGGGGATGCACCAGTTTGGCGGATGTTACTCTGCCGGACGGACTGACCGGCATCGGCAATGGCGCTTTTGACGGGTGTGCCGGTCTTTCCTCCGTCAGCATACCGGACAGCGTCACGTCCATCGGGACGCTCGCGTTTGCCGCCTGCCCCGGTCTTGCGTCCATTACGCTGCCCGCCGGTCTCAGATATGACGCATCCATGATATATGAGGATATATTCCTGAATTCCGTGAATCTCACGGAGATCCTGGTCGCGTCCGGAAACGAAGACTTTGCTTCTGCGGACGGCGTGCTGTTTGATCAGGGCATGACAAAGCTGCTCGTATATCCGGCCGGAAAGAAGGACAGCACGTACGGAGTTCCGGACGGCGTAAAAGACATCTGCTACGGTGCTTTTGACAATCATGCACACATTCATACCCTGATCCTTCCGCACAGCATCGAAACGATCGGACCCTGGGTTTTCAGCAGAACCGTGCTGAGCGGCATCATCTATCATGGCACAGCCGCCGGGTGGGAAGCGGTTTCCATCGATGGTGATAACCCCGATCTGGCCAATATCCCCGTCCGCTTCCTCCCGGGCGCGGATATCGTTCTCCCGGCTTCTCTGACAGCGGTGGAAATCCAGGCGTTCCAGGGGATTCCGGAGGGCAGCGTCGTGTTTATTCCGGGCTCCGTTACGGCCATTGCCGACGGCGCCTTTGACGAAGGAACCGTCATTGTCGCGCCGGTGGGCAGTTTCGCCGCGCAATGGGCGGAAACGCACGGGTTCGAGTGGTATCCGCAGTAAGTTGATTCCATGATGGCCGTAAAAGGCGGAAGCCCGTATGTTCCTTCCGGCCGCCTGTTTTGCGGGCTGATGATTTCTGAGAATGAGCGGACTGACATGAAAAGAAAAACAATTCTTTTTTTCCTCCTGTGCTGCCTTCTTCCTTTCCTCCTGTGCGCCTGCGCGGGAGGCGGGAAGGAGCAGGAGCATCTGACGCCGGAGCCGGCCGTCACGGTCCGGCCCGGGCTGAAGGACGCCGCGTCCCGGGTGCTGGAACAGGTGCTCGCCTGTTCGGAAAACGCGGAAGCGCTGAACTTCCGGGTGCGCAGCGCCCTGGGGCAGGTCACCGCCCTGAGCGTGCCCGGGCAGATCACCCGGTCCATCGTTCAGGCGGTCACGCCGGAAGAGCCCATGGCCCTGGAAAACGGCTGGTATTCCTTCTCCCGTTCCACCGGGGGCCGGTATTCCTTCGATAAGCCCTGGGCCGCCGTGATGTCCGAGGGCAGGATGGACAGCTATGTGATTTCCGACGAGGGGGAGCCGCGGGAAACGCAGGAGACCGTCTTCTACGACCCCTACACCTATGTGATGAGCGGCGAGGGCGGGGGCGATTTCGCCTTTGCCTCCTATTACCGGATCCGGGAGGACGGCCGCTGCGCCGAAACGGAGACCGTTTCCCGCCTGAATGACACCGTGTCCGGCTGGGCGAGGGACGTGTACCTGTATGAAAACGGTGTCCTGTGGTTCGCGGACGCCCAGCTGAACCCCCGGGTGGATACCGGGGAAGAAGGCGAGGCGGCCCGCTGGTCCTGGCGCATCTGCGTCGGCTGTGTCTCCGCCCGGGAAGCGAACGTGGTCGAGTTCGACACGGAGGAGACACCCGACCTGTCCCTGCCGGCTCAGTTTCCCGACCTGATCGGCGGGGGCACCGCTTCCGTGTCCGCCCTGATGAACCAGCCGAAACCAGTTTCCGGCCTTTCGGTGAAAGACGGCCGGGTGACCCTGACCGGCGAGGGCGGGAACCGTTCCGCCCAGCTCAAATAAAGGCCGCCGGCTTACCGGCCGGCATCCCGATAAAAGCGTCAATCAAAAGGAGCATGCCCCATGATTCCATTTTCCGACAACTGGGAGTTTACCCCCGAATGGACAGAGGATTTCGCCAAGGGTAAGGGGATTTCCGTGCCGGTCCGTCTGCCGCACACCGTCCGCGAGGTCCCGCTGCATTACGCGGACGACGCCAGCTACCAGATGGTATCCGGCTACCGGAAGACTGTCATCCTGCCCGAGGACCGGAAGGACGACCGGGTCTTTGTGCAGTTTGACGGCGCGGCGCATATCGCCACCGTCTATCTGGACGGCAGGGAGCTGTATACCCACCGCTGCGGCTATACCATGTTCCGGGTGGAACTGACAGGGCTGCTGACGCCCGGTCAGCCCGCCATCCTTTCTGTCCGGCTGGACAGCACGGAAAATCCCGCCGTCCCGCCCTTCGGCTTCGTCATTGACTATCTGACCTACGGGGGCCTCTACCGCCTCTGCTGGCTGGAATATACCGCCCGGGACCGGATCGCGGATGTGTACGTCACCACGCCGGATCTGACCCACGCTCGCGTCCGCGTCACCCTGGACCGGCAGGAAGAAAAGCCGCTGACGGTCCGGATGCGCATCCGTTCCGCGGACGGTACGGTGCTGGTGGAGGAAGCGGGGAGCCAGAGCGAGTTCAACCTGCCGGTTCCGAACGCCGCCCCCTGGACCCTGGACAGCCCCGCGCTCTATGACCTGGACGTTTTCCTGGAGGATGAAAGCGGCCGTGTGCTGGATAGCAGAACGACGGCTTTCGGTTTCCGGACGATCGAGTTCCGCTTCAACGGCTTTTACCTCAACGGCAGCAAGGTTTTTCTGCGTGGGCTGAACCGGCACCAGGCGTACCCGTACATCGGCTATGCCGCGCCGGATTCCCTCCAGGCGGAGGACGCCCGGATCCTGAAGGAGGAGCTGGGCCTGACCATCGTCCGCACCTCCCATTATCCCCAGAGCCAGGCGTTCATCGACGCCTGCGACCGGCTGGGGCTGCTGGTGTTTACCGAGATTCCGGGCTGGCAGCACATCGGGGATGAACAATGGAAGGATCAGGCGGTCGAAAACGTCCGGGAAATGGTGACGCAGTACCGCAATCATCCCTCCGTGATCCTCTGGGGGGTCCGCATCAACGAGAGCCTGGACGACGACGCCTTCTATGAACGCACCAATCAGGCCGCCCACGAGCTGGACGACAGCCGGCCCACCTCCGGGGTGCGGTATCTGCAGAAGAGCCATCTGCTGGAGGACGTGTACGCCTTCAACGATTTCTCCCACACCGGGAAAAACGCGGGCGTCCTGCACAAGAAGGACGTTACGCCCCAGATGAACAAGGCGCTGCTGATCTCCGAGCACAACGGCCACATGTTCCCCACCAAGGCGGGGGATCCCTGGGAAAAGCGCCAGGAGCATGCCCTGCGCCACGCCCGGGTGCTCAACGACGCCATGGCGGACGGGCTGCATGCCGGCTGCATCGGCTGGTGCATGTTCGACTATCCCACCCATAAGGATTTCGGCTCCGGCGACCGGGTCTGCTATCACGGCGTGATGGACGCCTTCCGCAACCCCAAGCTCGCCGCCGCCCTCTACCAGAGCCAGCAGGACGAAACGCCGGTGCTGGCGGTTTCCTCCTCGATGGACATCGGGGATTATCCCGCCGGCAATATCGGGACGGTTTACGTTTTCAGCAACGCCGACCGGGTGGATCTGTACAAGGACGACGAATTCATCGTTTCCCTGCCCGCTTCCAGGTACCAGGCGCTGCCTCACGGCCCCCGGGCGCTGGAGGATACCATCGGCAACCAGCTCAGGGAGAAAGAGGGTTTTACCGGCTCCCGGGAGAAGCTGCTTCACCGGTGCCTGCTGTACGCGAAAAAGCACGGGGTGGACAAGATCCCCCTGCGGGAAAAGGCGGGCCTGGCCTGGTGCAGACTGCGCTACGGCATGACCCGGCAGGATTTTGTCCGGCTGTACAACAAGTACGTCGCCAGCTGGGGGGACCGGGTGACCCGGTGGCGTTTTGAGGCGGTCAAAGACGGGCAGTCCGTCGCCTCTTATACCTGCTGCCCCAGCGCGCGTCTGCATCTGGAGGCGAAGGTGTCCGCCGATACCCTCCGGGAAGGGGCGACCTACGATATGGCGCTGGTCCGGCTGCGCATCGCGGATGAGAACGGCAATACGGCCGTCTACGACCAGATCCCCCTTTCCTTCCATCTGAGCGGCGCCGCGGAACTCGTCGGCCCCACCGCCGTCACCGCTGAGGGCGGCATGGCGGGCACGCTGGTGCGTTCCATCGGGCAGAGAGGCGACGCCGTGCTGACCGTGATCGGCGCGGGGATGGCGCCCCTCTCCCTTACGTTCCACGTCGTCTGCGGGGAAAGCGGCGCGGAGGGGACGCCCTCGTAACGGGCTTCATGAAAACAGCAAGGGCTGAACAGACAAAAACGGTCTGCGTCAGCCCTTTTTGATAAAAGTACACGGATCGGAGCGGGCGCTGCCTTTGCTCCCTCGTTCCGGAAAGGACGTAAAAAGAATATGCCGGACAGAAAGGAATTCATCAGCGGGTTTTATGACCGGGCGGATGAGGACAGCAGGCTGCTCAGGACCAGGCACGGGCAGTTGGAATACGCGGTGACCATGCACTTTATCCACCGCTATGCGGCCCCCGGCGCCAGGGTGCTGGAGGTCGGCGCGGGCACCGGCCGGTACTCCATCGCCCTGGCAAGGGAAGGCATGGAGGTGACGGCGGTGGAGCTGGCCCCGGGCAACCTGGCGGTCCTGCGGGAAAAAAGCCGGGGCCTGCCGGGGATCGCTTCCTTTGAGGGGGACGCTACGGACCTGGGCCGGTTCCCGGACGGAGAATTTGCGCTTACCCTGGTGCTGGGGCCGATGTACCACCTGTATGACCCGCGGGACGTTCACCGGGCCATCGACGAAGCCGTCCGCGTCACGAGAAAAGGCGGCACGCTGATGTTCGCCTTCCTTTCGGTGTTTGGGATCATGTACGCCAATTATCTCACGGGCAACTGGGCCGCCGGGCAGGAAGAGAACTTTGACGGGGATTATCGCGTCCGCCATTTTCAGGAGCAGCTGTTCACCGGGTATGACGTCGCGGAGTTTGAGCGGCTGTTCGACGGAAAGCCGGTCCAATGGCTCGCCACGGCCGGGACGGACGGCCTGCTGGAGGCGGTGGAGGACAGGCCCGACTTTGAAATCAAAGAGGAGGACTTCCCCGCCTTTGTGAACTGGTACCTTGCTTTTGCGGAAAAGCGGGAGCTGCTGGGGAACACCAACCATCTGCTGTATATCTGCCGGAAACTGTGACGCCGGTTTCACAGTATGGCGGAAAACGGAACGGAGCCTTCCCCCGTCTTTTTTGCGGAGGAAGGCCCCGTTTTTATCGTCTGTTCAGCAGGCCGGCTTCCTGATTGGCTTACCGCAGCTTTTCCTTTTGCGTCCTGACAGGTTTCGCGTCCAGGCCGGGTACCGCGGGCCGGTGCCTGCCTGCAAGAGTGAAATATGAACCTGCCCTGATCCGAGGCGGCAATCCTGGCGGCCGCATGCCGATCCGAATCGGTTCACCGCCTGTATTCCCGGATCTCCCGCACCGTGAGCCGCCCGTCCCGGACGGTGAAGCGGACGTCCAGCCCCGCGAAGCCGAACCCGTACATCCGTTCCGGGTCGTCCTGATAGGCGGGCCGCGGGTCCAGGGAGAGGGCTTCCAGCAGGGCCTCCCGCTTTTCTTCGGGGATCAGCCGGAGGAGCTCGTCCGGGAACACCACGTCCAGCAGGTCCCCGGCGTGCGCCAGCGCGAAGCCCCCCTTCGCCTGCGGGACGGCCTCCAGGTGGGGCAGATAGGGTTTGATGTCGTACACGGGCGTCCCGTCCATCAGGTCGATCCCGCTGATCAGCAGCGCGGGGCCGCTGCCGGTATCCAGCACCTGCTCCAGCCTGACCAGGGAAAGCCCCAGGGGGTTGGGCCGGAAAGGGGAACGGGTGGCGAAGATGCCCCGCTTTTCGTTGCCGCCCAGACGGGGCGGGCGCACCAGCGGCTCAAACCGGTCCTGCGCGGGCACCCGGGAAAAATCCCAGATCAGCCACAGGTGGGAGAATTCTTCGATCCCCCGGAGGGCTTCCCATACCCGGAATTTGGGGACGAACTCGACCGTCCCGGTCAGGCGGCTCCCCAGGCCGCTCTGCCGGGGGATGCCGAACTTCTCCGGGAAATCCGTGTGGACGTAGGCGATCGTTTCCAGCTTTCTTTCTGTCATGCCGCATCCCCTTCCGAAAAAATGCCCCTGTTCACGGGGTGAACAGGGACCGTAGGGGGGACTTCGTCCCCCCTACGGAACCCCCCAAGCAGCTTTGCCTGTCGCCCTTTCAGGGCTCCCGGGCGGCAAAGCTGTAAGGTACAAACGGCTCCGCCGTTTGGTCCTCGCGGCGCGCAGGTCGCCGCTGCGGATTTCAGTAGAGGGGTGCTCCCCTCTACATTCCCCTCGCCAAGGCCAGACCGACGCGAAGCCCTGCCGCCTGCGGTCGGCTTCGCCGATCCGGCGAGTAAATCGCCGGACGGACACGGGCTTCGCGCCGTTCTGTCTCCATCGTATCTCTCTCACATCCTGGCTTTTTCCTTCTTTTACCATAAAATGCGTGGAGTGACATCATGATTATAATGCAGCTTTCCGGATCAGGCAAGCGCCGGGAACCCGTGCGGCCCGGAGAAAATATCATTTACCTCTTGACAGGAAAGCGAGGATGCGGTATATTATATATGAGCAGTTGCTCATATGTTCAAATGTAAAATGATGATCAGGAGGACGGGAACATGAAAAAGAGCTATAAGATCGAGGTCGATTGCGCCAACTGCGCCGCCAAAATGGAAGAAGCCGCCAACCGCACCCCCGGGGTCAAGGAAGCGGTGGTCAACTTCATGCTGCTGAAAATGAACGTGGAATTTGAGGACGGGGCGAACCCGAAGGCCGTGATGGCGGAAGTGCTCAAAAACTGCAAAAAGGTCGAGGAGGACTGCGAGATCTACCTGAAATGATCCGCCGCTCCCTGTGACCCGGCGGCGCCCGCTTCCGGCAGGCGGCGCTTGATCCTGCGTTTCCCATCGGCACGACAGAATAATAAACACGAAAGAAGCCTGACCATGAACAAAAAGCAGAAGAAAATGCTCGTCCGCATCCTGATCGCCGCGGCGCTGCTGGCGGCTTTTTCCCTGATCCCGGTCCGGAATCAGTGGGTGAGGCTGGGGATGTTCCTGATCGTCTATTTCGAGATCGGGTACGATATCCTTCTGAAGGCCTTCAAGGGGATCAAAAACCGCCAGCCGTTCGACGAATGCTTTCTGATGGCCGTGGCGACGGTCGGCGCCTTCTGCCTGGGGGAATACACGGAAGGCGCGGCGGTCATGCTGTTCTACCAGATCGGCGAACTGTTCCAGTCCTGCGCGGTCGGCAAAAGCCGCAAAAGCATTTCCGAACTGATGGATATCCGGCCGGACGTAGCCTATGTGCTGGGGGAAGACGGGGAACGGGAGGAGACCGACCCGGACGAGGTAGCGGTCGGGACGGTGCTGTGCGTGCGGCCCGGGGAAAAGATCCCCATTGACGGCGTGGTCGTCAAAGGGGAAACCACGCTGGATACCGCTGCCCTGACCGGGGAAAGCGTTCCCTGCACCGTCCGCCCCGGGGACGAGGTGCTGAGCGGCTGCATCAATCTGAGCGGGTACATCGAGTTCCGGACCACCCGGGAATTCGGGGAATCCACCGCCTCCCGCGTGCTGGACCTGGTGGAAAACGCCAGCTCCCGCAAATCCCGCTCGGAGGCTTTCATCACCCGCTTTGCCCGGGTGTACACCCCGGCGGTCTGTTTCGGCGCGCTGGCGCTGGCCCTTTTGCCCCCTCTTTTCCTGCTTGTGACCGGCCGGGATCCGGCCTGGGGGGACTGGGTGTACCGGGCGCTGACCTTCCTGGTCATCAGCTGTCCCTGCGCGCTGGTGATCAGCATCCCGCTGAGCTTTTTCGCCGGGCTGGGCACGGCGAGCCGGCAGGGGGTGCTGATCAAGGGCTCCAATTATCTGGAAACGCTCTCGGACGTGCGGACCGTCGCCTTTGACAAGACCGGCACCGTGACCCGCGGGGTATTCGAGGTGGCCGGCGTCCATCACAGCCGGATGGACGACCGGGAGCTGCTGCTGCTGGCCGCCCGGGCGGAGCGGAATTCCACCCACCCCATCGCCCGCAGCATCCTGAAAGCCTGCGGAGAACCCCTGCCGCAGGGGGATCAGGGGGAAGTCACGGAAGTGGCGGGCCAGGGTGTCGAAGCGGTGCTGGACGGCGCGCTGGTGCTGGCCGGCAACGAAAAGCTGATGCGGGCCCACGGGGTCGAATGGATCCCCTGCCACAGCGCGGGGACGGTGGTGCATGTCGCGCGGGACGGCCGGTATCTGGGCCATATCCTGATCGCCGATCAGATCAAGCCCGGCGCGAAGGAGGCCGTCGAAAGCCTGCGCAAAGCCGGCGTCCGGCAGACGGTTATGCTGACCGGCGACCGCCGGGCGTCCGCCGAGGAAATCGCCGCTTCCCTTGGCATCGACCGGGTGGAGGCGGAGCTCCTGCCCGACCAGAAGGTCGCGCAGGTGGAAGCGCTGCTCAGCCGGCAGACCGGGAAGGACAGGCTGGCTTTTGTGGGGGACGGCATCAACGACGCGCCGGTCCTGTCCCGCGCGGACGTCGGTATCGCCATGGGCGCGCTGGGATCCGACGCGGCCATCGAGGCGGCGGACGTCGTGCTGATGGACGACGACCCGCGGAAGATTGCCACGGCGGTGCGCATCGCCAGGAAGTGCCTGACCATCGTAAAGGAAAACATCTGGATCGCCATCGGCATCAAGCTCCTGTGCCTGGTGCTGGGCGCGCTGGGCGTCGCCAACATGTGGATGGCGATCTTCGCCGACGTCGGCGTCATGGTGCTGGCGGTGCTGAACGCCGTTCGGATCCTTCTGTACAGAAAGTGGTGAAACGCATGAGTGAACGGTATGATATCGGGGTCGAATGCTGCGAGGAGCCGGCGGTTCACCGGGACCTGGTCAGCGCCGTGCGGGAAAAGCTGCCCGCCGAAAACGATATGCAGGACCTGGCGGAGCTGTTCAAGATCTTCGGGGACACCACCCGCATCCGCATCCTGTTCGTCCTGTTTGAAGAGGAGGTCTGCGTCTGCGACCTGGCGGAGACTTTGGGCATGACCCAGAGCGCCATTTCCCACCAGCTGAAAATGCTGAAGGCCTCCGGCCTGGTCCGCGCCCGCCGGCAGGGCAAGAGCGTCTTTTATTCCCTGGCGGACGCGCACGTCCGCACCATCATCGCCCAGGGCTGGGAGCACATCACCGAAGACAGCGTGTGACCGGGATGCCCGGCCCTGTACGGACCCGATGTGCCGGGGGAGGAACCGCGCGAAGGCCTGTTCCCGCCGGGGTTATGGGTGCGGCGGATACTTTCCTTCCGTGTTTTTCGGCGTGCCTCTTTCGCGGTGCCTCGCCGCGCATTCTCCGCCTGTTCCGATAGGGACGGGCGGTTTTTCAATGGAAAAGCCCCCGCGGCGGGCGCGGGGGCCGGTAGGGCAGGGTTGTTCTTATCCGCTGCCGCAGGCCGGGCGGTGACTTCGGCCCGGTCCGGCC
>CAMJXZ010000019.1 GCA_946409855.1 uncultured Clostridia bacterium
GAAAGCCGCTCTGTGCCGCACTTTTCGGGGGTTTACTGTCAAAGATGGGATCATATGATCATTGTAATCAGCAGGTACAGCATTTGCAACCGACAGATGAGCGAAAAGTGTTGTTTTTGCAGGTTGTCTGCCGCAAAAGAAAATCAGCGGATCAGATGAACCGGGCCGCGGCCAAGAGGCTCGTTTTGCAAAAAAGCTTCAGGAACAGCCTGCCCGCGCGGTCTCCGTCCGGGCCCTGTGCCGGATCAGCCGGAAGACCTTCTGTCATCACTGCGGCAGGCGTCCTTGATGAAGGCCATCGCCGCGTGCAGCAGTTCCGTCGTCAGGGTTTGCGTATGCGACGCGCCTTCCACCAGGGCCAGCTGCACGTCGAAGCCCGCTTCCCTCAGCATGCCGTAAAGCCTTTTCGTCTGCGAAAGCGGGACGAGCTCGTCGTCCACGCTGTGCGCCAGATAGAACGGACAGCGGGTCGGGCCGGCTTTCAGCAGGCGCAGCGTGCCGCCCTCGTCCAGGACGCTCTCCCAGTCCGCTTCGCTGGCATGGCTCAGCCAGGAATCCCTGTACAATTTTTCATGGTCGGTGCCTGCCAGCAGGGCGCGCAGATCCTGCGGCCCGGCCATATCGACCGCGCACTGCACCGCGTCGGAAACATCCGGATATTCATCGGTCTTGTATTCCGGCACGTCTCCGCTCAGGGCGGCAAAAACCGCCGACGTGCCGCCTGAGGAGGTTCCCCAGGCGATCACATGCGCCGGATCGATGCCATACAGATCCGCGTTCGCGCGAAGATAGCGGACGGCTGTCTTGAAATTCCTGTGAATGTCCAGAAAAGACCAGCCTTCCGTAAAGCTTCCGCAGTCCATCATGGCGATCACGAAGCCGTCGGACGCCATTTCCGCCATCTGCCCCATGCAGTGGGAATAGCTGGGGTGCAGATATCCGCTGCCCTGGAAATAGACGATCACAGGCAGCCTCTGGGCGTGCTCCCGGTCACAGAGCCACCGCTTGTGAACGAACAGCGACAGGGTCAGCTCCTGCCCGTTCCTGTTGGAATAGACTGCCCTGGGGATCAGCGACACGACGCCCATTTCGACCCCGGTAAACTGAAAATGCTGAACAGCGCGCTCTTTCATTTCTATCCTTCTCTCTTTTTCATCGTCCTTCGCTTTTACGCCCTGCGATAGAACAGCACAGGCATGAAGAAGGGAATCTGTTCCTCCCAGGTGGCTTCATTGTGATCGCCGTTTGGCACGATCCGGCATGCAATGGGAATCCCTTTTTCCTTCAGGGCATCGACGGTATCCCAGAAGGCACCGCGCATCGCCGCGTTCCCGCCGAATTCCCGCTGCCCAAAATCCAGATAGATCCCGGTATCGGGCCGGTATACGGATTTGCGGATCAGCGTATCCATGCGGCCGTGGACGATCCATACGGCGGGGGAAAGCGCGGCCGCCCGGCTGAAGATATGATTATAGGCGGTAACGGCGTACAGGCTCATGAGCCCGCCCATGCTGCTGCCGGCGATAAAGGTCGTTTCTCTTCCGGGCAGCGTGGGATAGCGTTCATCGATCAGGGGCTTTAAGGTATTGCACAGCCAGTTCATGTACTTTGTGCCCTGACCGACGCCCTTGCCAAGGCCCTCCCATTCAAAAGCGAAGGGAGAATATTCGATGAGCCGTCCGAAGGGTTTGCGGTGATTGCAGTCCACCGCCGCAACGATCAGCGGCGTCCCCGTCCGGTCCAGATATTTGCCCATGCCCCAGCTTTTGCCGAAAGCGGCGTCCTCGTCGAAAAAAACGTTATGCCCGTCAAACATATACAGCACGGGGAACCGCGCCGCGGGATCCTTTGCCGCCGCGGGCAGATAGACATATACGGTGCGCGGCTCCTTGCCGGTGAGCGGCGGAACGGGGATTGAGAATTTTTCGATCACGGAAAACCCCTCCTTTTGCGGTGCCCTATGTGTTTCTTCTGCGGTATTCGTTGGGGCTGACGCCGGTATGTCTGCGGAACTGCTTGGAAAAATGCGCGAAGGAATCATATCCTGTCAGCTCGGCGATCTCGCTGATGGGCAGACCGTTGGGCTCGCGCAGCAGCTCCCTGGCGCGTTCCATGCGCTCCTGCTGGATAAAATTGATCAGCGAAACACCGCATACGCGGCGGAATATCCTGGAAAGATAATCCGGAGAAAGGTAAAACTGCCGGGAGAGCACCTCCCGGGAACAGTCCGCCAGGTGCGCGCGGATATAGGCGCGGATCTCCGGCACGATCTCCTCGGGGCTTTTCCGGGCAGGGGCGGAAGCGTCGGGTTTTTCATTGTCCATGCGCTCCAGCAGCCAGTCGTTTCCGATCTCGCGCAGCCGGTCGTCCCGGGCTTCCCGCTGCGCCTCTTTCGTCAGCGCCGTAAAGACCTCCAGCAGCTTTTCGTCGGTGATCGGTTTGAGAAGATACGCGTACACATGGGCGGACACGGCGCGCTCGGCGTATTTGAATTCGGCAAAGCTTGTCAGCAGCACGACCCGCGTTTTCATGCCCCGCTCCCGGATCCTGTCGATCAGCCGGAACCCGTCTTCCTCCGGCATTTCGATATCCGTCAGAAGAAAATCGATCTTCTCCTTCTCCAGGATCCGGAACGCCTCTTTCACGCTGTATGCGCCGTAAACCTCCGTAATGCCGAGCGCCTGCCAGTCCAGCTGCACCCGGATGCCGGCCACCACATAGGTGTTGTCGTCCACTATCAGCAGTTTCATACTTTTCGGAGCGCTCCTCCCGGCTGTCTCAGTCCGTCAGCTTCCCGGCGGTAAAGTTCTCTGCGCTGTTTGGATCTCCCGAGCCCTTATATACGGGAACGTACGGGTACTCGTACAGCGGGCGCGTACGGCCGAAGGAGGCCGGGGCCACATCGGTCGCCTGCATCATGCCCGGACGGATGCCCTTTTCCACCCAATCTTCCAGATACCGCATCAGCGGCGTGTACATTTTGAAGGGGCCGTCCCCGTGCCCGTATCCCGGAACCAGATAAAAGGCCAAATGCTCTTTGAGCTCCGGTCCGTACCGTTTTTCCAGCTCCTCCACGTAGCGGATGGTGCTGTTCATGGGAACCAGTACGTCCATATTTCCCTGGATCAGGATCATTTTGCCGCCCTTGGCGAACCATGCGTCCAGGTTCGGGTCGTCCGCCTGGATGATATCCGCCGCTTCGAGGATGGCCTCCTTGTCCCGTTCGGCATCCAGCGACAGCGGATCGGCTTGCGCGTCCTTCAGCACGAAGCAGGACACCATATTTTTGGCCACGGCGGAGATATAGTTATCCTTTTCGTGCTTCGCGCTCAGGATCTGCGCAAGCGGATCCGCGCCCATCAGTACCTGGAAGCCACAGGAGACGCCGCTTCCGTGGTTCAAAGGATAGGGCAGATGAAAGTCGGCCGCCAGCGCGCGCAGGAAAGCCAGCTGCTTTTCGCTGAGGAAGGCGCGAAGCGAATGATCTATCTTTTGCCGCTGGGCTCCGGAAGGCGTCCGGCAGGATACGATCCCGTCTGTCAGCCCATCTTCGCCGTCCAGGATCTCGGTAACGGTATCCCGGACGCGCCGGGCTTCTGCTGCGGTCAGATCGGCGTCCGGACCCAGCCTGTCCAGAACCCTGACTGTTTCGTTGGCCGCGATCATCTGGACCAGAAACCGGATCACGGGGAAAAGAACGATCGCGCCGTCATAGTCCGCGGGCGAACGCTGCAGTATTTTGAGGGCCTCGCGCCCGCCGTTGGAGCCGCCGTAAAAGTAAACCTTGTCGGGGCGCCTCCCATACCAGGCTTTGAGGACCTTCATGGCGGCGTCGTACACCTTTTTCAGCGCTTTCCAGCCGAAGTTTTCCAGCATTTCCCTGTTCAGGGCCCAGTCGCATGCCACCGGCATCGTCTGATCCAGCGTATGCCCGCCGTCGCTGCCGAATACGGCGTATCCCCTGCCGAGCGCGTCCGTTTCACCCGGCATGTCCGCGGGCATGCCGATGCCGGATGTGGAAGGCAAATACCCGTCCAGCCCGCCGCCTCCCGTCTGCATGGCTTTCCCGTTCCAGACAAGAGGCAGGCCTATGATAAAATGAATGTCCTGCGCGGCGGGGTCCCGCGGGAAAACGCGTCCCAGCAGGCAGAAATGATCGGCCCGGGCGGGGCCGGACCGGGCGCCGTCAACCCCCGGGTCCGTTTCCCCGGCGGGCACAAAAACAGCCTGCTCCACCGCCGCGCCGCCTGTTTCAAGCCCGATTTCCTCCGCTTTGATTTTAAACGGAAGCTGTATCCTGCATTCCCGATCAGGCATTTGCGTCATTCCCTTTCCCGCTGACCAGCGGAATCACGATCCGCACAAAGGTCCCCCCGTACGTCCCGTCGTCCCTTGTGAACCGGACTGCCGCGCGTCCTCCGTAGATCAGCCTCAGACGTTCCAGCATATTGCTGATCCCGATGTGATGCCCGTTGCTTTCCCGTTCCCAGGTATCGCTGTTGATTTCGTCCATCAGCTCCTGCGGCATGCCCGGCCCGTTGTCCAAAAAGGTAATCATCAGGCGGCCGTCCCGCTTTTCTCCCGTCAGCCGGATCCGGATTCCTTCCTCGCTGTTGGCGGAATGCCGGATGGCGTTTTCCGCCAGGCTGCCCAGCAGCAGCGCGGGCACCTTTTCCGCCGCCGCGTCTTCCGAGACCTCCGAGATAAAGCCGATCCGGCAGCCGCGGATCCTGGACCGGATATCAGCCAGCGTGCGGATGTGATTGATTTCCTCGCTCAGGGCCACCATATCCGTGCTGTCATGGAGGATATAGCGGAAATACTCCGAAAGGGCGATGACGGTATCCTTGATCTCCCTGTTGCCGCTTATCTGCGCCATCCCCGACAGCATGGCAAAGCAGTTGATGATAAAGTGCGGACGGATTTGCAGGTTTCTGAAATTCAATTCCACTTTCTGATTTTCGATCTGTTTTTCGTAGAGCTGCGCGGACAGATCGTTTACATTGTGCTCCATCGCGCGCAGGATCTTGCGGGCGTCGTCGATGGTTTCCCGGACGTTTTCATCTTCCTGGATGGTCAGGCCGGGGGTCCGGCGGGAGGCGGTCCTGTATTTTTCCAGCGTGGCGCTCAGATTGCGCATGGGGATAAGCAGATCCCTGCGGATTCTGACCGCGGCATAGATCAGGATCGTCAGCACCTGAAGCCACAGGATCAGCAGGAACATCTCGGTCAGAAACAGAAGCACAAGGCTTCTGTTCTGGGCGATCGTCCCCCGCAGAATAAAGTTAGCCCGGCAGGTACCGATGCGGTGATCGCTGCTTTCCGCGGTGAAGGGATAGCGCCCCGCCGGACGGTCGGAGAAATCCGTATCGGGCAGGAGCATGATCTGCAGATTGCCGCCGTCTTTGTTTTCCTTCAGAAAATCATCTGTAAGAATCCAGACGCCCATCCGGAAATCGGCCCGCCTGTACACACAGGCCACAAAAGACGGTCCGCCGGCGCTCTGCAGCGTCCAAACGCCGGAAAGCGCGTTGTCAAACGCGCCCTTCAGCTGTTCCTGGATCGGATGGGAAATCGTAAAGGGAACCTGCACGGTTGTCAGGTTCAGGTAAACGCCGGTATCTTCATTGTACAGAAAAAAATTGTAATCGCGTTCAGAAATGTTCCGCAGCATGTAAAAGTAATCGCGCATTTCGCCCAGACGATGGATACGCTCCAGGTCGCTGTGCTGATCAAAGCTGATATATTTGATGATTCTGGTGGTCAGATCGTCCAGGCAGCCGGTGCACCACGCCATTTCGTTTTCCAGGATGCGCGTGCCGTTTTCAAAGCTGCGTTCCGATGCTTCCCGGGAAATCTTCTGCTGCTGGCTGAAGGACATAAGGAACAGGAGCAGCCCTGCCGCCTGCACCATAATGCTGATCAGCACCAGCGTTTTCAGTTTTCCGGCATAGATGCGCCGGATCAAGGCTTACCCCTTTACTGCCCCAAGCGCGATGCCGGAGCGGAAATACTTTTGCAGGAAAGGATAGAGGCACAGGATGGGCAGAAACGCCACAAAGGCGATGGCCATCCGGACGGACACGCTGGGAACGTCGCCGTACACAAACCTTCCGGTCCCGGCAAACTGGCTCAGATACTGAATGTTGGAGACCATGATGTTCAGCACCTGCTGAATGGAGAACTTGGTGCGGTCGGTGACGTACAGCATGCCGTTGAACCAGTCGTTCCAGTACGCAAGGCCGGCAAAAATCCCGATGGTCACAAAGATGGGAACGGACATGGGCAAGGCGACATGAAAGAACGTTTTCCATTCGGACGCGCCGTCGATCTTGGCCGCGTCATAGAGCTCCTCGGGAACGCTGGTCCTGAAATAGGTGCGGATGATGATGCAGTTGACGGGGCTGAAAAGCAGGCCCGGGACCAGCAGCGCCAGGTACGTGTTTTTGATATGGAAGATCGTGGTGTAGGTCATGTAGGTCGACACCATGCCGCCGTTGAAAAGCATTGTGAACAGGAAAATAAAGGACAGCACACTTTTGCCCGGCAGCCTTTGAAGAGAAAGCGGGTAAGCCGCCAGGGCGGATATCAATACGTTCAGCAGCGTTCCCACGATCGTCACGCAGATGGTAACGGCATACGCGCGGAAGATCGTATCCCGGGCATCCCATATATAGACATATGCCTTCAGGCTGAATTTCTTTGGGATCACGGAATAGCCGTTGAGGGAGAGCGTCACTTCATCCGTGAGCGAGGACATGAACAGCAGCAGGAACGGATAGAGGATCATGACCGCGACGATGATCATGACCGCATACGCGAAGAGTTCCAGGCGCCTTTGCTGCTTAGATCGTATCATAACTGCCTCCGTAAAACAAGCCTCAGAAAAGCGCGTTTTCACGGCTGACCCGCCGTGCCAGCCCGTTGAAAAGCAGGATCAGGAGAAAGCCGCCCGCGGACTGGAAAAAGCTGGCCGCAGCGGACATGCCGACGTTCGTTGCCATGGCCTTGTATACAAAGGTATCGATCGTCTGCGTGACGGGGGAAAGAATCCCGCTGTTCTGCGGTACCTGATAAAACAGGCCGAAGTCGCTGTTGAAGATATGGCCCACCGAAAGAAGCGAAACCGTGACGCAGGTGGGGATCAGATGGGGCAGGGAGATATACCGGATCTGCTGGATGCGGCTTGCCCCGCTGATGGCGGCGGCTTCATACAGGGATGGATCGATGCCGAGCAGCGCCGCGATATACAGCAGGCTCCCGTAGCCCACGCCCTTCCAGGTGCTGACAAATACCAGGATCCCCGGCCAGTATTTCTTTTCCATATACCAGTTGACGGGCGCGCCGCCGAAGGCTTTGATCACCGCGTTGAACATGCCGTTGTTGTAATCCAGAAACCCGCGTACCATATAGGAGACGATCACGATGGAAACAACGAAGGGGAACAAAATGATGCTTTGAGAAAACTGCCGCATCTTTTTGCCGCGGATCTCCGTGATCATCAGGGCAAGAAATACGCCGACGATCAGGTTGACCGCGATGAAAGCCAGATTATAACAAATCGTATTGCGCAGGAAGATGGGAAGATTTTTATTTTTCAGCAGGAAATCAAAGTTCGCGAAATGATTCCAGTCGCTTCCGAAAATGCCTTTTCCGGCGTTGAACTGCTTAAAGGCCAGCACCAGGCCGCCCATGGGCAGATAGTTGTTGATCAATACGTAGATCAGCGCGGGCGCCAGCATCAGATAGAGCGGGATGTAGGATTTTAACCGGGAAAGGCGCTTCCTCCCCGCCAAAGCGGATCGGCTGCGGGAAGTGCTTCCGGCAGTGCTGTCATGATTCATCGGATCATTTCCTCTCTGCGTCCCTTATGTACCTTCTGTCAGTGAATATTATATATCGGTTCCTGCCCGAATGCTATAATTATTTTGTGCTGGTTTGTCGGTTTTCCGCTGAATACGGAATCAAAATAGTCAGAAAAACGATAATTGAGAACATAAAAAGCTATGGAATCCGGCCGGATAATGGCATAAAATATACATATCAAAATCAGATTGCCGCAGGGAGGGCTGCCCGTTGTCCGTTGTGCATATGGAATATTATTCGGACGCGCTGCAGGGAAGAGCGCGCTTCAACGCGATCCTGCCGGATTTTGAGTCCGCGCCGAACTGGGTCAGAGGCACACCGTATGAGGAAAACTATCGGCGCCTGCCCCGGGTGATGGTCATGCTGCACGGCTATACCGGCGGGGAATCCGACGTGCTGCTGCAGACGGGCATGCATGAACTCGCGGGAAAATACAACCTCTGCGTCATCGCGCCTGCGGGCGGTAATTTCTTTTATGTGGATTGTCCCTGGTCCGGCGGAAAGTACGCCACCTTTGTGGCGGAGGAACTGACGGGGCTTTTCCGCAGGACGTTCCGGATTGAGGCAACCGCGGAAAACACCGTCATTTCCGGCTGGTCGATGGGCGGATACGGCGCTGTGTATCTCGGATGGAAATATCCGGATGTGTTTTCGAAAATCATCGCTTTCTCGCCGGCCCTGCTGACGAAAAACCTGGAAGCCTGGATCCCCTCGGATCACGACCGCAACGAGGCGTATTACCGGATGATCTTCGGCGATATCGCCTCAGCCGGTCAGAGAGACGTCAATCCAGAAGTCCTGGCCAGGGAGATGAAGGCCCGGAACCGTCCGGTTCCGCCTGTTTATATCGCCTGCGGTCAGGAGGATTTCCTGCTGGGAAACAACCTGGAATTCGTGGAGTTCATGAAAGAGCAGCAGATTTCTCATGAGTTCCACACGGGCCCGGGCGTTCATTCGCTGGCGTTCTGGAATCAGTACATGGAGGACGCCGTCCAATGGGCGGTGGGCGCGCCGCGCGGGGCGCGGCCGTAACCTGCGTACGGGATCCGCCGGGAGACAGGCGGCCGGAAATAACCAAACATGCGGCTGAACCGCAGAAGGAGGAACCATGAAGAAACTGCTGACCATGCTGCTTTGCCTGGCGATGGCGATGACACTGGCTGTCACGCCCATCCTCGCCGGCGCCGCCGAAGAGCAGACGGCCCCGGATTACCCCGTCGACTTCTCAGAAGCGCCCTATGAAGTGCACATCATCATGACGGTTCAGACGCAGGTGCCTACCCAGGCGGGCATTGACCGTGTAGCCGAGGAACTGAGCAAACTGACCCTGCGGGATCTGAACATGACGGTGAAGCTGGAGATCATGGACTTCTCCCAGTTCGGGCAGAATGTGCCCCTCGCCCTGGCCAGCAGGGAAAAGATCGACCTGGTCGTGCTGCCCTTCGGCCATGTGATCCAGATGGCGGCCGCGGGCTATCTGAACGATATGAACCCCCTCCTGGAAACCTATGGCACGCATATCGTGGGTTCATATACTTCCGAAGCCCTGGCGCGTGTCTGTACGGCCAACGGCTCCCTGTACGGCGTACCCGTTCACAAGGAAAACTGCAACCAGATGACGATCGTTTTCCCCACCGCGGTGCTGGAGCGGAACAAGATCGATCCTTCCGAGATCACGGATGTCGCCAGCATGAACGCCGCTTTTGAAAAGATCGCGGCGAACGAGCCGGGCAAGTGGGTTACTACCGCGGGCAAGAATTACGGGGGCGTGTTCAATCTGCATGACTTCTCGATCGTCGGCGGCAACTACGGCCCCTGCCTGATGAACATGTCTGAAAGCGTAAAGGTTGAAAACTACTATGCTTCTGAGGAATACGCCGATTATGTGAAGACCGTCCGCGAATGGAATCAGAAGGGCTGGATCAACCCCGCCGCCGCAACGGACGATCAGTATTTCATGACGCTGTTTGCCGGCCAGGCGCTGTCCTTCGTTTTCAACTACAATCATCCGCTTTCCAAGCCCGAGCTGACCCAGGCGCTTGGCCAGGATGTGACGCTGATCCCGCTGTCTGACCAGTACGCCACCACAGAATCCTCCGCCGCCTGGAATTATTGCATCCCGATCGGCAGCGCGCAGCCTGAAAAGGCCATGATGATGCTGGATTACCTCATGACCCGGAAAGACGCCGAAAACCTGCTGAACTGGGGCGTGGAAGGGGAAGACTACGTTGTAAAGGGCGATGTGCTGGATTATCCCGAGGGCAAGGATATCACCACGGTCGGCTATCACTTCGGCCAGGGCTGGATTCTGCCCAACCAGTTCGTCTGCACGCCCTGGATCAACGAAGGCGCCGACATCTATGAACGCGTGATCGAGTACAACAGAGCCGCCAAGGAATCCCTCGCCCTGGGCTTCGTGCTTGACACCAGCAGCATTCTTACCGAGCTGGCCGCGGTCGCCAACGTCAACGAAGAATACGTCAACGCCCTCAATACCGGCGCGGTTGACCCGGATGAATACCTGCCCATGTTCCTGCAGGCGCAGGAGGATGCCGGCATGCAGACCATCATCGACGAAGTCCAGCGCCAGCTGGATGCCTTCATTGCCTCCAGGCAGTGACCGGATCATTCCGCGGAAAAAACCAGGCGATAAAAGAAAATGGGCGCATCCGGGCGATGCGCTCATTTTCTGAGTGCAAAACTGATTCCTATCCAAACTTTTGCCGGCTCTGCAGCAGATCCGTTTTCTGATGCACGCTGTCCTTAAACGGACATATATCACGGAGGAAATCAATATGAGGCCGCTGCTGTTTTTCGCCATCCGGAAAGCGAAGCAATATCAGAAGAAACATCATCTTCCGGATCATCGCGAGCTGACCGCAGAGATGATTCAAAAGCGGATCCGGGAAAACGCGAAGCCCGAATACTACGACTGCTTTTCCGCGGATAAGAAGTATACGGAGGGCCTGAAGCTGGAGAAGGTGCCGCTGCCGGACTGCGGCGCGTGGATGATCAGCGCGCAAGCCAATCCTTCCGGCAAGGTCCTGTATTACATCCATGGCGGCGGATTCTGGGAAGGCTCCACGAAAAACGGGCTCCGGTTCATTTCCTATGTCGTCAGACACTGGGGATACAACGTTTTTTCGGTTGATTACCGGCTCTGTCCCCAGTTCAAATGCCTTGATGCCATCAGCGACTGCCTGGCAGGCTATCAGCATCTGCTGAAAACATTCGCCCCTGGGGACATCATCCTGATGGGGGAATCCGCAGGCGGAAATCTTGTCTTTGCGCTCGCTCACAGGCTGAAAGCGGAGGGGCTTCCGCTTCCGGGCGGCATCATCGCCTGTTCGCCGGTGCTCCAGTTCCTGCACTATGCGTACAGCTATTATGAGTGCGCCTGCAAAACAGATTACGGCATCATATTCGGAACCAACCAGATCGTCGAATATTACCGCGGCGATCTGCCCGTCGACAGTCCCTATGTCTCGCCCCTCCTGGGCGATCTGACCGGTTTCCCGCCGGTATACCTGGATGCTTCCGCCTGCGAAAGCCTTCGGGACGAAGCGCGGATGATGTATGTGCTTCTGAAAGAAAAAGGGGTCGACGCGGAATACCATGAACTGCGTGATTTCTTCCATGCCATGGTCGTCGCTCCGCACATCGGTTTTGTGCGGAAGGAAGAATACCCGCTGATTCAGCGCTTCATCAAAAAGGTGTTTGTGACGGAGCGCCAGTCCATTTAACGAATATATGAAATGGCTGATAAGCTGACCCCGGTTCATGCCGATAAAAAATCTCCGTGCTTCATTGAAGCCGGAGATGATTGTTTACAGGCCGGACTGATGTGCCCGGGCAGGCATTACCAGCCGCCGGTGGCTCCGCCGTCCTTCGGTTCTTCCCTGCGCTTTTCTGGAAAATACAGGGGATCTCCCGGAAGGCCGGGGAATAGAGGGTTGAAGCGGCCAAGGCCGCCGGAGATCAGTTCCATCGTTTCAGGGTTCAGTTCTTTCATTTCTTGGTTGGCAGTCATTGTTTATTTTCTCCTTGCGTGCGTCGTTTTTATTCTGTCTGTCCGGATGGATTTCATTCGGGATACTGTCTGCCTGCTTCCGTTCGGTTTCACCGGGATTCATAAGATTTCCTTTATTCGCGATCCTTGCATCTGTCAGCATTGAAAATGCCGCCGGCTGCCCGTTCCGGCTCTTCCCGGTCCGGTGATCTCATCGCCGGTTCTTTCCCGCCTGTTGTCCCGGTCTTCCATCAGTGACGGTGGCGCTCAAATTTCTTTTTATGGTTTGCCTCCCAGAAGGGAAGCGATTCTTCCAGCGAAGTGGGGGCACGGCCTTTTACGGCGGTAAAAAACACCACGGAATTCGCGCCTTTTTCCCCGATGTTTTCTCCCTTCCACCAGAACTCGTCCTTGTCGATGAAATGGGTCACGACTTTGATTCCGGCCTCTTCATATTCGCTCCGCCAGTAATAATTCAGGGTAAACGTTCCGCCGGCTGCTTTTTCAAGATCTTTCTGATCCAGTTCCGCGGTGTTCATATCTTTCATATCCTTATCCATTCTGTTCCCTCTCCTTCATGGCCAAGCTGTTTTTGCAGCGCCTGTTTCATTACTGACATTATTTGATACGCAGGAATATATATGGGTGGCAGCCGCTGACTACCGAAAATTCATCATTTGATGATGATATCCCCCGGGAGACCGCCTTTCGGACTTTTGTCATGTCCGTCTCCGTCATTGTTTGCCGTAAAGCGGCTTTATAGCCGATCATGCAAACCGGAAACGACGGTATCACAGAATATCGGAAGCCCCCGTCACACAATGGCGGGGGCGCAAAAACACATCAATTCGGTCACTGACAATACGGCTGGGATACAGCCGCTCCTGTGCGGAAGGTCTGAGCAGCGGCTTTTTTCTTATGAAATTTCCTGCCGGAGGATGCGCCGCCATCGATCAGGATATCGATCCCGCACAGGTATTGATTCCTTTCATCCGCAATCGAGGCGATGGCATATCCCAGTTCCTGCGGTTTTCCCATCCTGCCTGCGCAGGTGTTCTCAATCATCTTCCGGGCGAAATCCGACTGCTCCAGTTCTTGCGTTCCCATCCCCGTTTCAATGAGCCCGGGACTCACGGAGACCACACGGATGCCCTTCTTTGCGTATTCATGGGCACATTTCTTGGCATACCACACAACGAAATTCTTGCTCAGCATATACGCCATGCCGCGCCGGTTATAATCACTTCCCGCCAGCCTGGCTTCGAATGTCATGTGCCTGATAAATGCTTCTTCCCGATGCTCTGCCTCTTCGTAGATCCGGGGGATCACCATGAACCTGGGCATTTCATACGCAGAGCTGGAAGCGACATCCACGATCATGCCTCCGTGATTCATGACATTGAAGAACTCCATGTTGACATTCCGGGTCCCCAGGGCATTGACTCTGATGATTGTTTCCGGGTCCGCCATGGTCGGGGAAAGTCCCGCCGCGTGGATCACCGTTTTTATGGTGCCAAGCTCCGATGCCAGAGCGCACAGTTCATGTACGTTTCCGCGGTCTGAAACATCGCAGGCAATCAGATGTACCTCATGGCCTACCTCTTCAAGGGATTTCTTTGCGCGTTCCAGTTTTTCCACCGTTCTTCCGGTCAATACCAGGATGACATCCTTGTCAATGTTTCTTGCGGTTTCCAGCCCGATCCCGCTGCCGCCGCCTGTAATCACACATACATTTGCCATTTCTTTTCCCTCCCCGATGACTTGTCTTACATATGCTTGCCCGGAACCTTCATTTCGTCCGTTCTTCTGTTTCCGCCGGATCATGCCTTGGATTGCCGAAACTCGGGACCGCGGCCGTGCTTTTATGCCGCGGTTGTGGGCAGGACACGGGGTGCCGTCTTCCGGCCGGCTTCCTCGGGAACGAACCCCTCTTTGCGCAGCCCACTATCATGGGACGTATCCGAGTATTACAATTGAATGGATATTATGTCCCGAAATGATGCCAAACCGGGGGGATCAACAAATGGATGCAAAAGAACGGATCCGTCAGCTGATGGCCGAGAGGGGATGGAGCGAGTACCGACTGGCGATCGAAGCCGGGTTATCGCAGTCCATCGTGGCGAATATTTTTAACCGCAACACCATCCCTTCACTGGCTCAGTTTTTTGCGGAACATTGTATGGTGGAACTGACAGAAGAGCAAAGAAACATGTTCAACGCATGGAGTTCCCTGAACAGGTCCCAGAAGGAAGCGGTTGAACATCTCATCCGGGTGATGAAAGAATCATAAGCGGCGGAATCGGGAAAACTTCCGCCGTTTTTTGATGCCGAATTCCGCCGATACTGTGTCAAGCCTTGAAACTGCCCCCGATGCGTGTTATAATTCCCACAGCAAACGAGCGGAAGGGAGGCGGCGGATGTGATCCGGACGGGACGTGTGGTCGCGGCGGAGGGGGATTCCCTGAGGGTCTGCTTTGACCGGCCCGAAATGTGCGCGAGCTGCGGCAAATGCGGCGTCCACGGCGTGCATCAGGAGCTGGTGACGGTGGAAGGAAAAGCCAGCGCCGGCAACTGGGTGCAGGTGGAAATGCCCGACGCCCAGGTCGTCAAGGTCTCCCTGATCGCCTATGTGATCCCGCTGGCCGGGCTGATGATCGGGCTGGTGATCGGGCAGAATGTCCTGGGGACGGACCTGTGGGCCGCCGTGCTGGGCATCGCGCTGCTGGGCGCGGGGCTGCTCGCCGTACGCCTGCTGGACCGGCACCTGGGCAGAAAGCCCAACTGGAAGCCCCGGCTGGTCAAAGTGATGGAGGAAATGCCCCATCCGCTGAACGAAGAACAAACCTGACAAGGAGGCAGCAACATGGCAGAAATCGTATTGACCACTGAGAACTTTGAAGAAAAAGTGCTGAAGGCGGACAAGCCCGTGCTGGTGGACTTCTGGGCCACCTGGTGCATGCCCTGCCGTATGATGGCGCCCATGATCGCCCAGATCGCCGAGGAGAACGCGGACACGCTGTACGTCGGCAAGGTGGACGTGGACGAGCAGAGCGAGCTGGCCGCCCGCTACAGGATCTCCAGCATTCCCTGCCTGATCGCGTTCAAAAACGGTCAGGAAGCCGCCCGCACCGTCGGCGTGCAGGACAAGGCGACCCTGATGAAGACGCTGGGCCTGTAAGAAACCAAAAATACACAGAGCGGAGGAAGACCGAACCCTTCCTCCGCTCTTTAATTTTGATAAAAGTCAAATCAGGGGCCCTTCAGATTTCCCACGCGAAGCCCTCCAGGGCGGCGGCGAGGGTGTCGATGTTCTCCCACGAGGCCACGGTGTCGCGGACGGTGTGGATCCGGGGGACGTACCATTTCGCCAGGCGGGAGGGCAGACAGGCGCAGAGGCCCACGCCGCGGTCGAAATTCCGGTGGTCGCTGTTCATCGAGGCCTGAGCCGCGGGGAAAATCAGGGCATCGATCCCCGTCAGCGCTTTTTCGAGCGCCGGGAAGGCGGGATCGTTCCGGGCGCCGTCGCTGACAGAGGCAAGGAAGCACGTGCCGTTGCCCACGCAGTCCATGTTGACGACGAGGGTGCCGGCCTTGATTTCCGGATGCGCGGCGGCGAAGGCTTTGCTGCCCTTCTTGCCCTTCTCCTCATCGTCGAACAGAATCCACGCGGCCTTTCCGCCGGCGGGCAGGCGCTCCGCGAGGGTCAGTACGGCGGCCGTCCCGCTGGTGTTGTCATTCTTGTTGTGCCGGTTCGCCGGGCCGTGGAGCAGGAAGAAGAACAACCCGACGTACAGCGCCGTGTAGACCGCCAGCATCGTGATCCGCCGGACGAACAGGCTCACGCCCTCTCCCAGCGCGCGCTGGGCCAGCCAGCCGCCGAAGATGGACACGGCGAGCATCGGCGCGATGACCGCGAACAGGTACGCGTACCGGAGCGGGGCGCAGACGGGGAGCATCAGGTTGGGCTGAAAGGAGCGGCGCGGGGTATCGCAGTGGGCGGTAAAAATCACCTTCGCCCGGTCCGGGTCGCCGATGACCAGGTTCACGTGGCTGCCGTTGTTCTCCTCGCGGACGGTATGGCCGGCCTTTTGCGCGCGCTCCGCAGCCCAGGCGCGGAAAGCGGCTTTCTGTTCGCCGCTGTTCCGGACCGGGAAACGGTCGTTGATCTCATTGAGCAGGTCCTGCATGGTTCTCATTCCTTCCTTCGGATGATTTATCTTCCGGTCTGTCCAGTGTACCACAGCGGACCAGGAGGCGCAAGGGGGTCTTGCGCCCCCCTGCGGGACCCCCCGAACGGATTTGCCTGTCGCGCATGTCTTTTCCCTTTGAATATGCTGACAGACAAGTTGCTACCAGGGCCTGCCGGCCCGCTGTTCGGTAAGAACAGGCCACCGGCCTGTTCTTCGGGCCCTCGCAGCCCCCTCTACACTCCCCCCGCCAAGGCCAGACCGACGCGAAGCCCTGCCGCCTCCGGTCGGCTGCGCCGATCCGGCGAATAAATCGCCGGACGTTCGCGGGCTTCGCGCTGCTCTGTCCCCATCGTATCTTTCTGACGTCTCGGCTTTTTCCATCTTTGGCTGCCAAGTGAAAAGGATCGTAAAACAAAAAGCCTGTCTGGTGAAGGGCGGGCTTTTTGCTTGATTCCGGGCGGGTTCTCTGGTACAATAGAAGCAGGAAAAAAACGGACGGCGCCGGGCGCCGGGCCGGGGAAACGAGGATGCAGATGCTGTTTCATGCCGACGAAAAGACTGTCCGGATCCCCGGTGGGGAGGTCACATACGTGGCCTTCGGGTCCGGGGAAAAGCCGCTGGTGATCATCCCCGGGCTGAGCCTGCGGCCCATCCACGGCTCGGCGCTGCCGCTGGCCTGGATGTACCGCCTCTTCTGCCCGGAATACCGGGTCTACGTGATCGATAAGCGGACGGACGTCCCGAAGGGCTGCACCATCAGCGAACTGGCGTATGACATGGCCGAAACCATGCGGGCGATCGGCATCCCGCGCGCCGCCGTGGTCGGGATTTCCCAGGGCGGCATGATCGCCCAGTACCTGGCCGTCCAGTCCCCGGAGATGGTGGACAGGCTGGTGCTGGGGGTGACGCTCAGCCGGACCAACGATACCGTGCGCGCGATCCTGGGCAAATGGATCGAGGACGCGGCGCAGGGGGATTTTGAATCGATCGTTCAGGACATGCTGGACAAGATGTATTCCCCCCAGTACGTCCGCAAATACGGCCGGCTCTTCCCGGCGGTGCTCAGGCTGGTGAAGCTGGACGAGATGGAGCGCTTCATCCGCCTGGCGGAGTCCTGCCTGACCTGCGACATCTACGAGCGCCTGCCGGAGATCCGCTGCCCGGTGCTGGTGCTGGGCGGGCAGGAGGACCGGATCGTGACGGCCCGGGCGTCGGCGGAGATCGCCGAGAAGATCGGCTGCCCTGTGTATCTCTACGAAGGGCTGGGGCATTCCGCCTACGAGGAGGCGAAGGACTTTAACCAGCGGATCTACGATTTCCTGCGGCAGGCGCCCGCCGGGCCGGACGGCCGGCGCGAAGGGGACCCGCGGACATAAATCAACAGAGGACAGACGAAAGGAAGGACAGGAATATGCGGTACAGGCGTCTTGGCAAAACCGGGCTGATGGTCAGCGAGGTCGGCTTCGGGGGCGAATGGCTGGAGCGGCACGAGGAAAGCGAATCAGTGGAGCTGATCCGCTACGCGCACCGGCAGGGGATCAACATCATCGACTGCTGGATGCCGGACCCGAAATCCCGGGACATCATCGGGAAGGGGATCGCGGAAGACCGGTCCGGCTGGATGGTGCAGGGGCACATCGGCTCCACGTACCAGAACGGCCAGTACACCCGCACCCGGGACGTGACCCAGTGCCGCATCGCCTTTGAGGACCTGCTGGCGCGGCTTCAGACCGACTATATCGACCTGGGCATGATCCACTACGTGGACCTGGAGAGCGATTGGGAAACGGTGTCCCGTCCCGGGCCGTACCTGGATTACGTCATGGAGCTGAAGGCCCGGGGCGTCATCCGCCACGTCGGCCTGTCCACCCATAACCCGGTGATCGCGGCCAGGGCGGCGGAAAGCGGGCTGGTTGAGATGATCCTGTTCTCCGTCAATCCCGCCTTTGACCTGATGCCGCCGACGGACAACCTCGAGCATTACTTCGCCGAATCTTACGCCGAGGGGCTGAACGGCATCGACCCCGTCCGCGCCGCCATGTACAAAACCTGCGAGCGGCATGACGTGGGGATCACCTGCATGAAGCCCTTCGCCGGCGGGCGGCTGTTCGACGAAAAGCGCTCCCCCTTCGGAACCGCGCTGACCCCGGTGCAGTGCGTCCATTACTGCCTGACCAGGCCGGGCGTGGCGTCGGTGCTGTGCGGGTACGATACCAAAGCGCAGGTGGACGCCGCCGCGGCCTATGAGACCGCGGCCGACGCGGAAAAGGATTACGCCAGCGTCCTGGCCGCCGCGCCCAGCCACCGCTTCGCCGGCGGCGAGTGCACCTACTGCGGCCACTGCAAGCCCTGCCCGGCGGACATCGACATCGCCATGGTGAACAAGCTCTACGATCTGGCGGCGATGCAGGATCAGGTCCCGGCCTCTCTCCGGGAGCACTACCTTTCCCTGGCCCACCACGCGGGGGAATGCGTCGGCTGCCGGGGCTGCGAGAGCCGCTGCCCCTTCGGCGTGCCGGTGGCGGAGCGGATGAAGAAAACCGAGGCGCTGTTCGGCGCGTGACACGGCCGGGGCTTCGGGGAACCCGCGCGCGCCGCGGGGATGCCGGTGTGCGGTACGAAAAAGGACGTCAGGGTGGGAAATGCCCTGACGTCCTTCCTCTGGGACAATGCCATAGTACCATATGGAGGCGAAGAAAGCAAGTTGAAAATCCGTTGAAAATCCGTTGAAAATCCGTTGCAGAACCGTTGAAGATCGGCGATATTTGCTGATTTATCAGCGGTTTTTGAATGTTCGTGTTTTTGGGGCGCCGGATGGGCGGAACCCGGATCGCGGACGGATGAAAAAACGGCGGTCCCGGAATGCGGACAGGGCGGGGGCGGCGTTGGGCATAGGGGTGATGACGCCGGCAGGTCAGGAAAAGCAGAGCCTTCCGGGCCCGACGAAAGACGGCAAGGATCGGCCGGCCACCCCCGGTGTCATTCTGGACGGCGAAGAAGGCCGGCCCCATTGGGCCGGCCGCGTCGTGAAGAATCTGTTCTGCGACGGGGGCGTGGTGTGGGGAAGGGACGGCGGTGTTCTGCGGCGGAAACACGGTGCTGGAAAGGGATGACGGTGTTCTGTTGAACAGCAGAACAGATCCTTCACCCTGGCGTTTGCCTTGCGGCGGCAAACGCT
>CAMJXZ010000020.1 GCA_946409855.1 uncultured Clostridia bacterium
TTTGCTGTTCGACGATTTCACCCGCAAAAGAAGTGAGCGGAAATTCCAGTTTGTCAGGATAGCTGTTAGTGAGGAATACGCTGAACGTGTATTCGCATATCGAAGACGAGGACATTGTGCAGAGCTTCCAGTCTCTGCAGGAGCGGGGCCGGATCGGGTTCGGGACGTATGATCCGTCTCAGACGGTCGCCCCCGATGACGATGACGATGAGGGTGAAGTGGATCTGGATGAACGGGCAGATGATGACGATGAGGAATGAAGGCTTAAAAATCAATCGTGGGACAGGGTTGCAATTTCCCACGATTTGTCCCATGATTTCGGACATAAAAAATCTGCTCATAAATGAGTATGATTTTGGAGAGAGTCTACAAAATGGTAGAAAAATATACCTTTTTCGGAGAAAATGCTGGAAAAAATACTCATAAATGAGGGTGATTTTGGAGTGAAAATACTCTTCATATGCCACGGCAACATCTGCCGCAGCCCCGCCGCGGAGATGATCGCGCGGAAGCTCGCGCGGGACGCGGGGCTTGAGGACCGGTTTGTCTTTTCCTCCGCGGCGGCCACCACAGAGGAAATCGGCAACGATATCTATCCGCCGATGAAGCGGGTGCTGCTGGGGCACGGCGTACCCTGCCCGCCGCGGGCGGCGCGGCTGACCGTCCGGGGGGATTACGACCGCTTTGATCATCTGATCGGGATGGATGAGGAAAACCTGCGGGACATGCTGCGCATCTGCCGGGGCGACCCGCAGGGCAAGCTGTCCCGGATGATGGACTGGGCGGGCTTTCCCGGCCGGGCGGTCAGCGACCCATGGTACACCCGGGATTTTGAGCGGGCCTACGAGGATATCCTGTTGGGCTGCCAAGGGCTGATCCGAAGCCTCCGGGAAGCAATGTAGCCGTTTTCCGGGCATTTTTCCGGCCATCCGCCCGGAAAACGGGACAAAAATATCCCGCGAAACCGCCGCGCCGGTCTTTCTTCCGGCGCTTATGTTTCAATTTTTTAACAATTTATTCAAACTATTGACCAATTTGCAAAGAAACGTTATAATATACGTGGTGTATTATCCTCAGGAAAGTGAGGGGTTCTTATGAAAGCCACGTTCCGTGTTCTCTGCCTGCTGCTGATCGTATTCATGCTGGTGCCGCACATTCCCGCCAAAGCGGCTTCCGGCGTGCTTTTTATCCCCGAAACCGTCTACGAGCTGGAACTGCCGGACATTTACAGCAGCGGCTGGGACAGCGCGCGGCTTGATTTTGACCCCTTCCTGTACGACGCGGAAGGGTCCCGTTCCTGGATCTACTGGGACACGGCGACGATCCTGACCGAATGCGGCGGCCTCAAGGACCTGACCTACGTCTGCGCGGTGGAATCCCTCTATCCGGAGGGAAACTATATCACCCGCGTGGTCGCCTTCTACCGCAACGACGCCGAAAAGAGCCTGGCCACTTACCACATCACCTACCAGACGGACGAGCATGAGTATTACACCATCTCCTACTTCGGCCATCACTATCGGGAAGCCAGCCTGGCGATGCAGCTGTTCAAGCTGACGAAAAAAGAAAAAGAAGATGCGGCCGCCGCCGGTATCTCCGAAGCCACGGCGCTGCAAAATAAAATTGATGCAGCATACACAGGCGGAGAAGAAGTTTATTTCTACGACAATACCAGCCAGCAGTACGTCAAGATTACATCAGATAACATCTCGGAACTGACCAACAAGAACCACCCCAAATCCCACAAGGTTCCCGCTTGGTTCACCCCCTACCCGGACACCATTTACGCCGGCATCTACGACAACGGCGAGGTGATCCTGCGGAACGGCAGCGGCCGGTTCATGGGCGGCCCCTACTGGTTTGAGTGGGATTACGATTCCGGCGCGGTGACCCGGTCCTACGAGGCGACGTACCGGCTGTTCGACTTCGAATCCCCCCGGGTGCGGGTGCGCGCCGAAGCGCTGGGCCTTGGCCATAAGGACGACGAAATCGAAGATCCCGATTTCTACAACGACCCCGACTTCTACGACGCGGACGATCCCTTCGCCGTACCCGAATACGCCGAGGAAAACCCGGAATACGCCTTCGACGATATTACCGTGACCAACACCGTCTTCTTCCAGACCCAGTGGACGGAAGAATACCTGAACCAGTTCGCCACCGCCGCGGCGATGGCCGGCAACGAGGAAGGCCGCAAGCAGCTGGCCGCCCTGATGATCATGGAGTTCACCTATGAAGCCAGCGAGCTGGCGCAGCCGGATACTTCCATGCCCATCTACGTGGCCACCCAGGCGGAAGACGCCATCGTCGCCTTCGATACCGATCAGGGCTATGTGCGCCTCTACCTGTCCAAGAACCCGCTGCTCTCCTGCTACAGCTACCTGTCGGATGTGCATGATCCGAACTGGGTGAAGGCCCTGCTGGAAACGGAATGCGACGAGGTCTGGACGGTGGACGACGACGATCTGTACGACCTGTGGATCGAGTGGTACGACCGCTTCGGTTCCTTTGAATAAGACATGGCCAACTGAATAGCCGAACGGGCCGCTGCCCGGCCCTCCTTTCGCTCAGACGGAAACCCCCGTTTTCCGTCTGAGCGAAAAAATTATCTTTTTCCGGATCTCTTCCCGGGAAATACCTTTTGCAAAAGCGCTTTGAGACCGGACATATTCTTCTTTTCCGGCGTTGTCCCATGGTTTTACCGGGTGAATTCGTGCACATTTTTCGTTGTTTTTTCCCTTGTCCTCCGGTCCCACGGCAGGTATCATAAAATCACTGATGAACGCCATAATTCAAAATCATCCGCGTCTTTCACAAGAAACGGTCCCGCGCTTTCCTGTCCTGTTTCCCCTCCGTCCATCGGGCGGATCCAAATATCCTCATGAGGTGATTTCATGAACATTTACGCTTTCTCGGATGAAGCGGCCCCTTCCCTGGAAGGGCAGATCGCCGCGCTCAAACGGAACGGGCTTCAGGGCATGGAGATCCGCGGGGTGGACGGGGAGAACGTCGCCTCCATTTCAAAAGAAAAAGCCGCGGACATCCTGCGCCGGCTCAGGGACAGCGGGCTTTCCGTCTGGTCCGTCGGCTCGCCCATCGGCAAAATCCCGCTGGACGACGGCGGGTTTCCCGCCCATCTGGACCGGCTCCGGCACGTGCTGGAAATCGCGGACATCCTGGAATGCCGGAACATCCGGATGTTCTCCTTCTATCTTCCGGCAGGCGTTTCCCCGAAGGACTGCCGAAGCGAAGTGATCGACCGGCTCGGCCGGATGGCGGAGCTGGCGGAACAGGCGCATATCGCCCTCTGCCATGAAAACGAAAAGGGCATTTACGGGGACAGCGCCGCGCGCTGCAGGGATATCCTGGACGCCGTGCCGTCCCTGCGCTGCGTGTTCGACCCCGCCAATTTCATCCAGTGCGGCCAGGATACGGCGAAGGCCTGGTCCCTGCTCCGGGACAAAGTGTACTACATGCACATCAAGGACGCCCTGCCGGACGGGACGGTCGTCCCCGCCGGCAAAGGAATCGGCCGTCTGCCGGACCTGATACGGGATTTCCGCGCCCTCGGCGGGGAGGCTGTCTCCGTGGAACCGCATCTTCGGGTGTTCGAAGGCCTCAGGGACCTGGAACGGGAACACAGGACCGCCGTTCCGGACAACGCCTGGCCGACGGCCGACGCGGCCTTTGACGCCGCGTGCGAAGCGCTCAAAGCGCTGCTCTGACCATAAAAAGGAGGATACCGCAATGAACAAAATCCGACTGGGCATCATCGGCGTGGGCAACATCGGCTCCGGCCACGTGGGGAATTTCCTGGCGGGCATGTGCCCCGAAATCGAAGTCACCGCCGCCGCCGACCGCCGGGAATCCCGGCGGAACTGGATCCGGGAACAGATGCCCGATATCCCGGTCTTTACCGAGGGCAGCGAGCTGATCGCTTCCGGGACCTGCGAGGCCGTCCTGATCTGCGTGCCCCATTATCAGCATCCGACGCTGGCCATCGACGCGATGCGGCACGGGCTGCATACCCTGGTGGAAAAGCCGGCCGGCGTCTACACCCTCCAGGTCCGGGAGATGAACGAGGAGGCGGACAGGCATCCGGAGCTCACCTTCGCGATGATGTTCAACCAGCGGACCAACTGCGTATACAGGAAGCTCAAGGAGATGATCGACGGCGGGGAGCTCGGCGCCCTCAAGCGCGTCTCCTGGCTGATCACGGACTGGTACCGCACCCAGATCTACTACGATTCCGGCGCCTGGCGCGCCACCTGGTCCGGCGAGGGCGGCGGGGTGCTGCTCAACCAGTGTCCCCATCAGCTGGACCTGCTCCAGTGGCTCTGCGGCCTGCCCGTCCGCGTCCGCGCCTTCTGCCACGAGGGCAAATGGCACGACATCGAGGTGGAGGACGACGTGACCGCCTACCTGGAGTTCGCCAACGGCGCCACGGGCGTTTTCGTCACCACCACCGGCGACGCGCCCGGCACCAACCGGCTGGAAATCACCGGCACCCGGGGCAAAATCGTCTGCGAGAACGAAACGCTGACCTTTTCCCGCCTGGCCGTGGACGAGCGCGAATGGTGCGCTTCCTGCCCGGAGGGCTTCAAAAAGCCGGACTGTGAAACCTTCACCGTGGAAACGGACGGGCAGAACCTCCAGCACCCCGCCGTACTGAACGCCTTCGCGGCCCATATCCTCCGGGGAGAGCCCCTGGTGGCGGACGGCCGGGAAGGGATCCGCGGCCTGACGCTGTCCAACGCGATGCATCTGTCCTCCTGGCTCGGGCAGCCCGTGGAGATCCCCTTTGACGAAAGGCTCTTCCGGGACTTGCTCTTTGAACGCAGCCGGCATTCCCGCCATAAGGAAGAGGCGGACATCACGTTTTCCACCGAAGGCAGCTACTGATCTACGCCTGATCCGCGCACATCCGCACATTTTTCAGATGGAACGGCCATTCCGGCGGCAACAGGGGGAGCGCATATATGGTAAACGAACTGACTGAACAGCTGCAGCACGTAATCGACGCGCTGGCGGCCGATTTGTACCATCCTCTGGGCGATATCCCCCTGGAAGGCTTCCGGGCCGACGGGGAGCTTTCCCTGGCCGAGGCGGAAGCCCGGCCCCGGGAACCCTGGCCCGCCGGCACCGTATGGGGGCAGCCCCGGGAATACGCCTGGGTCTTTTCCCGCTTTACCGTCCCGCCGGAAGCCCGGGGGGAGCGGATCGTAATGGACCTGCAGCCCGGCGGGGAGGCGACCCTGTTCGTGAACGGCCGTCCATTCGGCGCGCGCCGGGCGGACCGGCTGGATCATCCGCACCATTATATCGTGGACCAAATTGTAACCCGGGAAGCCGCTGGCGGGGAAACCTTTTCCATCGCCATGGAGGTGTATTCGGGCACGCCGCTGCCCGCCCATCCCAGCCGGCCCCTCTTTCCCGAGGACGGGGTCCGGTTCGACCGCACCGCGCCCGCGGTCATCGGCCGCAGCACCTTCGGCTTCTGGAACGAGGAAGCCTACCAGCTGTGGCTGGACCTGACGGTGCTGAGGGACGTGCACGGTTATCTGGACCGGAACGACGGCTTCCGCGAGGCGCTGGAAGCCGGGTTTGCCCGGCTGATGGACTTCCTGGACCTGGAACAGCCCCTCCCAGAGCGGCGGAAAGCCTGCCTTGAGGCCCGGGAACTGATCGCCCCGCTCCGGCAGGCGCACAACGGGACCTTCGCCGCCTCCATGGGCGTCATAGCCAATTCCCACCTGGATTACGCCTGGCTGTGGCCCGTCTCCGAGACCCGGCGCAAAACGGCCCGCACCTTTGCCGCCCAGCTGCGCCTGCTCAGGGAATACCCGGAAGCGCTCTTCCTGGCCAGCCAGTGCGCCGAATACGAGCTTTGCCGGCAGTATTACCCGGAGCTCTTTGAGGAAATCAAGGCCGCCATCGCGGAAGGCCGCTGGATCGCCGACGGCGGCATGTGGGTCGAGCCGGATACCAACCTGGCCGGGGGCGAATCCCTGGTCCGGCAGTTCCTGTACGGCAGGCGGTATTTCCGCGAGGTGCTGGGGGTGGACAGCCGGGTCGCCTGGCTGCCGGATACCTTCGGCTACAGCGCCGCCCTGCCGCAGATCATCAAAGGCTTCGGCATGACCGGCCTGACCACCCAGAAGATCTTCTGGTCCTACAACGACGCCGAGCCCTTCCCCCATCACGCTTTCCTGTGGCGCGGGCTGGACGGCACCATGATCCCCAGCTTCCTGCATATGTTCTACGAGACCCAGGTGGACGCGGCCACTGTCCGCAAGCGCTGGGTCAGCCGCCTGGAGACGGACGGCAGCTGTGATTTCTACCTGCCCTTCGGCTACGGGGACGGGGGCGGCGGGCCGACCCGGGACGACATGGAGCAGATCCGCCGCCAGAAAGACCTCCAGGGAGCGCCGAAGCTGTACTGGATTTCCCCGGAGGACTACCTCAAAAAGCGGGACAACGGCGGGCTGCCGGTGTACCGGGGCGAACTGTACGTGCCCTGCCACCGCGGGACCTACACCACCCAGGCGGCCATCAAAAAGGGCAACCGCCGGGCGGAGCACAGCCTGCGGGCCTGGGAAATGCTCGCCGCCGCCGCCGCTTTTGCCGGCCGCGCGCCCTACCCCGCCGAAGCGCTGGAAAAGACCTGGAAGCTCCTTTTGTCCAACCAGTTCCACGACATCCTGCCCGGCTCCTCCATCACCGAAGTGTACACCCGGGCCCGGGCGGAGCTCGCGCAGATCCGGGATACCGCCGTCCGCGGCGCGGAAGAAGCCCTGCGCACCTTCCGGAAAGAAGAGGAGGGCCTGACGGTGTTCAATCCCTCTTCCCATGAGGTCACCCGGTTCGTCCAGGCGGACAGCCGCTTTGCCGCCGGCGCCGTCACGGAAGACGGCACCCCCTGCCCGGCCGTCCCGGACGGGGACGGCGCGCTGGTCCTTGCCCGCCTGGCGCCCCTGTCCGCCGTCACCCTGTACCCCGCTCAGGTGCCCGTCCGTGACAAAGCATCCCTGCGGAAAACGGACGCCGGCTACGTGTTTGAAAACAGCGTCCTGCGCGCGGTCGTAACGGACCGCGGGGAGCTGGTCTCCATGGTCACGCGCAGGGACGGGCGGGAACGGATCCGCTCCGTCTCCAACGTGTTCCGCCTCTACCGGGACCTGCCCCGCCGCTTTGACGCCTGGGATCTGGACAGCCAGACGGAACGGCGGGAGGTGCCGCTCAACCCGGCATGCGAAGCGGTGATCGAACGCGCCGAAGGGCTGTACGCGTCCCTCCGGGTGACCGTCCGCTTCTCTTCTTCCGTGATCACCCAGCGGATCCGGCTTACCGCGGGGGAAGACCAGCTGACCTTCCTCACGGAAGCGGACTGGCACGAGTGTCACAAGCTGCTCAAGGTCTTCTTTGATACCGGTATCGACGCGGACCTGGCCGATCACCAGATCCAGTTCGGCTTCCTGCCGCGCCCCGCCCATCGTTCCCGCCATTACGACACGGACCGCTTTGAGGTCTGCGCCCACGCGTGGACGGCCCTGCGGGACGCTTCCCGCGGCGCGGCTCTGATCAACGACTGCAAATACGGCGTCTCCGTCAACGACGGCGTGATCGGCCTGAGCCTGCTCCGTTCTCCCGTCTACCCGGATCCTGAAGCCGACCGGGGCCTGCACCGCTTCGTCTACGCCTTCCGCGCCTGGAACGGCCCGCTGGAGGCCGGCGGCGTGCAGGAAGCGGCGGACGCCCTGAACGACCCCCTGATCACGGTGCCCGGCGGCTGCGGCCCCCTGGGTATACTGGCCCTGAGCAGTCCCTCCGTCGTCACGGAAAGCGTCAAGCTGGCCGAGGACGGGTCCGGCGATCTGGTAATCCGGCTGTACGAAAGCATGGGCGGCGCCCGGGAGGCGGACTGCCGGCCCCTGTTCCCCTTCGGCGCCACGCGCCGCTGCTCGCTGGCGGAGGAGCCCGGGGAGGAGATCCCGGCCAAAGACGGCGTGATCCCCCTGTCCTTCCGGCCCTTTGAGATCGTGACCCTCCGCCTGACGCGTCCCGAATAACCCCCTCCGCATGAAAGGAGCGGCCTTATGCTGTACCCCCGCAATACGGAACCGGTTCCGGATCCTGAACTGTTCCTGCATCCGGGCGCCGAATACCGCGGCGCCCCTTTCTGGGCCTGGAACTGCGGCCTGGACGACAGCCTGCTCATCCGGGAGATCGGCGTCATGCGCCGGATGGGCATGGGTGGGTTCCACATGCACACCCGCAGCGGCATGAGCGTAAAATACCTGTCCGACGAGTTCATGGCCAAGGTCCGCCTCTGCGTGGAGGAAGCGCGGCGGCAGCATATGCTGGCCTGGCTGTACGACGAGGACAAATGGCCTTCCGGTTTCGCCGGGGGGTATGTGACCGAAAAAAAAGAAAACCGGCAGCGGTACCTGCTCTTTTCACCGCGTGAGCCGGAGGACGGGATCCTGCTGGCCCGGTACGGCGTCGTCCTGGACGGGGAGGGATACCTGAAAGATTACCGCCGCCTGGCGGACGGGGCGTCTTCCGCCGGGCAGGTCTGGTACGCGTCGGCGCAGCAGACAAAGCCGAGCCCCTGGTTTCATTTTAACGGCTATGTCGATACGATGAACGCATCCGCCATCCGGGATTTCATCCGCATCACCCACGACCGGTACGCGGAAGTCCTGGGCGGGGACCTGGGGACCGAATGCCCGGCCATCTTCACCGACGAGCCGCAGATGCCGCGGAAGACCACGCTTTCCCGCGCTTTGGACCTGCAGGACGTGATCCTCCCCTGGACCAAGGACCTGGAGGACAGCTACCGGACAACCTACGGCGAAAGCCTGCTGGACCGGCTGCCGGAGGTGATCTGGGAGCTGCCGCAGGGCGTCTCCCGGACCCGCTACCGTTTCCACGACCACACCGCAGAGCGGTTCGTTTCCGCCTTCTGCGACCAGATCGGCGCCTGGTGCCGGGAGCACGGGGTCCTGATGACCGGCCACATGATGGACGAGGGCACCCTGGAAAGCCAGACCCGTTCCGTGGGCGAAGTCATGCGCGCTTACCGGGCCTTCACCCTGCCCGGCGTGGACCAGCTGTGCGACGGCCGGGAGTTCGTCACCGTCAAGCAGGCGGCCTCCGCTGCGCACCAGCAGCGCTGCCCGGGGGTCACCAGCGAGCTGTACGGCGTCACCAACTGGGACTTTGACTTCAAGGGCCACAAGCTGCAGGGCGACTGGCAGGCGGCGCTGGGCGTTTCCGTCCGGGTACATCATCTGTACTGGTGCTCCATGCACGGGGAATCCAAGCGGGATTACCCGGCTTCCATCGGCCATCAGAGCCCCTGGTGGCGGGAATATCCCTTCATCGAGGATCATTTTGCCCGCGTCAACACCCTGATGACCCGCGGCGAACCCCTGATCCGGATCGGCGTGATCCATCCCGTCGAATCCTGCTGGATCGCCTTCGGGCCGGACGACCAGACCGGCCTTAAACGCACGGAGCTGGACCGCCGGTTCGCAGAGCTGACCCGGTGGCTGCTTTCCGACACCCTCGATTTTGATTATATCTGCGAATCCACCCTGCCGGCTCTATGGCAGCCGGGCAAGGCGTTCCGGGTCGGCGCCATGGCCTATGACGCGGTGATCGTGCCCGCCTGCGAAACGCTGCGGCGCACCACCCTGGACGCGCTCCGGGCCTTCCGGGAAGCCGGCGGGCACGTCCTCTTCCTGGGCAGCGTCCCAAAGTATGTGGACGCCGTTCCTTCCGGCGAAGCGGAATTATTCAGCCAAACCTGCGAACGCCTTCCCTGGGACCGGGACCGGCTGAACCGCAGCCTGCAGCCGTACCGGGAGGTCCGGATCCTGACCGACCGGGGCCGCCCGGCGGATACGCTGCTGTGCGCCCTGCGGCGGGACGGGGACTGCCGCAATCTCCTGATTGCCCACGCGCGCCCCGCCGACCGCCTCGCGCCGGACGAACCGGAAACATATCACCTTACGCTGAAGGGCTTATGGGCCGTCACCCTGTACGACACGCTGACGGGCGCGATCCGCCCGCTGGACGCTTCGTACGGCCCGGACAGCACCCTCCTTGACTGGACCTGCTGGGGCCAGGACAGCCTCCTGCTCCGGCTCTCCCCCGCCCAGGCCGGGCAGGCCGCCGGCCAGCGGGAAAAGGCGCTCAACGGCAGCTACGGCATCCGGATGAGCGAGGATTTCACCCCCTCTTTCGACCCCGCGTCAGAAACCGCGCTACCGCCGCCCGACGAAATCATCCCGGCGGAAGACAACGTGCTGGTACTCGATACCGCAGCCTGGCGGACGGACGGCGGCCCCTGGCAGCCGGCGGAAGACATGCTGCGGATCGGCGTCCAAGCAAAAGAAAGGCTGCGGATCTCCACCGCTTCGGTCGCCGGCGCCCAGCCCTGGGCGCTGCCCGAAGAAAAGGCGGAGCACAGCCTTTCCCTGCGCGTCACGTTCCGGTCCGATATCGCGCTTCCCCGCGCCCGCCTGGCGCTGGAAGACGCGGAACAGTCTCTTGTCCTCTTTAACGGCGAACCCGTCCGCGGGGAGACGGATGGATTCTTTGCCGACGAGTCCATCGTCTGCCTCCCCGTGGGCCCGGTCCTCAAGGGGCTGAACACCGTGGAAATCACCAAACCCATCGCCGCGTCCACCAGCGTTGAAAACCTGTTCCTGCTGGGCGGGTTCGGCGTTTCGGTCCGGGGGGCGGAAGCGCGGCTCGTCCCGGCCCCAAAGTCCCTGGTTTTCGGGGACTGGACCGTCCAGGGCTTCCCCTTCTATTCGGGCGCCATGACCTACCGCTGGCATCTGGCGGGCGGAAGAAAGCTGCGGCTGAAGCTCGGCCGCTTCTCCGCCCCCTGCGTCACGGCCGACCTGGACGGGAAACGCCTCGCCAACCTGTCCCTCTCGCCCTCAGAAGCGGATCTGGGCTTCCTGCCCGAAGGCGGCCACACGCTGGATATCACCGTATTCCCCAGCCGGATCAATTCCTTCGGCACCCTTCACCTGAACGACCGCTCCGTCCTCTGGTTCGGGCCGAAGGCCTGGCGCACCACCGGCATGCGATGGACAAAGAACTATGTCCTGACCCCGTCCGGGCTGCTGAGCGAGCCCCATCTGTTCGAAGAACCGGCAGAATGATCTGCCGTCACAGCGCCAGCACGGGCCAGCCGGTATTGATGGCCGCGCAGCGCCGCAGCTGCGCCGCGGGCTCGTCCGGCTCCGCCACGGTCAGGGAATAGCGGAACTCGTGCCACCCGCCCAGATCGACGGCAAAATTCGTTTCCCAGAAATTATTCATCACGCGGCTGCGGATCGCCGCCCTGTTCAAGTCCGTCCCCTGCCCGTCACACAGCGTGACGGGCCCTTTTCGGCCCTCGCCGAAGGAAACCAGCGGTACGTCCGGGGTCCCGATGATCAGGTCAAAGCGTTCCCCCCGGCGGACCAGCCCGTTCTGCAGGCACCAGAATTCCTGGCAGGTCCCGGGCAGCTGGTCGATCCCAGGCCGCATGACGCAGCCGGTCTTGTCGATCCATGTTTCATTCGAACCGTCCGTCACGAAGGGCAGCACCGCCAGGATCCCTTCCGCGTCCGGACAGCTCTTTTTCCGCAGACGCAGCCGGAAGTCGATCCTGGGCGCCTGCTTCCAGACCGTCATCTCCAGCGCGCAGCCCTCCGTGCCTTCCAGCGTATACTGTATCTCCAGCGTCACCCGGCAGTCCCCCTGCTCCGTCACGGCAAACCGCGAGGGCTTTGCCGTAAACTGCCGGGTATTCACCGTCTGCCGGCTGCGTCCCATGCGCCGCCTGGAAGCGGTCTGCGGCCCGGCCGACGGGGTCACCTCATACAGGCAGGTAAACGCCCCGTAAGGACTGGCCGGGTCCACCAGTTCCTTCCCCGTCCCGCGCCACAGGATGGAGCGCACCCCTTTATCGGCGTCCGTCCGGATGGTGAAAAACGGGGTCTCCATGTATTCCGGCGTCGCCAGCCCCGGGATCTCCTCAAGATCCCGCACGGCGTCGGCGCACATCCACGCCGTATGGGCAGGCATTTCCCTGCCCGCTTCCTGATACCCCAGCCGCAGCTCCGCGCATTCCCCCGGCGCCAGCGTCATCACCGTCTGCGCCGCGCGCCCCCGGGGGCCGGGGCCCGTCTGCGTGGGCAGCGCCCGGCCCGTCCCAAGGTCCGTCAGGGACAGCGGGTCCTCCCGCTGCGCGCAGCCGCCCGGGTATTCCCAGCCCAGCAGCGGCACCGAAACGGGCGCCGTCATCCGGAAGGGATACGGGTTCATCACCCGGAAACGCAGAGACCGGTCCGGATAAAGCGCCCGGTCCCCCAGGGCGGACAGCACGCCGTCCAGCAGCGCGTTCGCTTCGCTGTTCGCGTTCACCGCATAGGCGGTCTTTTTGAGCCCCATCGACGAAACCAGCGACTTGTACGGGTCGGACACGGAGGCGGAATGCCCCCAGGTATGCTCGGCGTAAAGCATCATGTTCCTGCCGGCGCTTTGCCAGAGCGCCGGGTCGATGTACTTTCTCGTGGGGTCCAGGAGCGCGGCCAGGTTCCGGCTGCGCTGCGCTTCCCGGTACAGCTTGACCGCTTCCGGGGTGGACCCGACCCCGTCCGCCCACCAGTCCGTAAAATCGCCGCTGTATTCCGGCACTTCGGCGCCGGACCCCGCAAGCTTTTCAAAGAACCGGTCCAGCGTGGTCATCTCCAGCGTCACCCGGCCGTCCAGCAGGGCGTTCAGGCGGTTCACTCGTTCCGCTACCCGGCCGTTCGGCGGGGAATTGTCCGACAGGATCCCGCTGACAAACACGGGCACAAAATCAAGCGGCCATTCGGCTTCCTCCAGCCCGGCCAGATAGCGGGTGATCCGCCGGACCGCCAGGTCCGTCTCCTCTGCCTCGGTGGTTTCCGCGTCCGTCCGGAACCGCTTCCCCTGGCTTATTTCCCGCAGCAGGTCGTCGTTCAGCATAAAGGAGGACGTGCCGTGAGGACACAGCCCCAGCACATGGCCCCAGTGATAGTGTTCCCCCACGAAGGTCAGCACCGCGCCTCCCCCGGGGCCGCGCCAGCGGAAGAAGGCCGGGTTCCGGTGCAGCGGGTACATCCCGTGGTGCGTATGCAGCGCGCTGTAAAAGTATCGGACCCCCGCCCCGGAAAGCATGTCCGGCAGCGCCGGGGAATAGCCGTTCACGTCCGCCGTCATGGCGCTGTGCATGGTGAGGCCGTTTTCATCCGCCCACTTCCTGGCCGCCTGCAGATGCTCATTCATCACCGTCTCATCGATCAGGTCGGTCAGGTTCAGGTAGGACGCGGACAGCCCGATCCGCCCTTCCCGGACATAGCGGACCAGGTCCGCCCGGTCCCGCTCCGGGGCGTCCCGGAGGAAATTCTCAATCTGCCAGTGGTTTTCGCACTGCCAGCAAAATCCCTTCTGCTCTTCCGCCTCCCCCGCCTCGATCCTTCGCAGGATGTTCAGCGCCTGCCGCAGATAATCCGCGTGATACCGGCAGATCAGTTCCTGGCGGTCCGTATAGCCGATGTCCGTGTGTGAATGGTGCAGCACCTCGATGCGCCAGTTTCTCCTGAGCTTTTCCATCTTTCTCCGGCCGTCCTTCCCGTATCCCTCACCTGATCATCGCCCGCGCCTGCTGCGGCGTCAGGCGTACCGTCAGCATTTCAAACGGCCCGTACGGTATCCGTTCCGTTTCCCGTTCCGCGTCCTCCAGCAGGTTTGTGACCGTTACCGGGAAGGGGAAGCGGATCTCGCCCCGTCGCCCGTCCTGCTCCGTCAGCCGCAGGATCACCGACTGCCCGTCTTCCGACTGCTTCATGCCCTGCAGGAACAGCGACCCCGTTTCCGGGAGCGTGAACGCCGGCAGGTCCGCCTTCAAAAGCGGCGTGTTGTACTCCAGCGCCAGCCGGTTGATCCCGGCCTGCTGCGCCGTCCCCTCGTGGGGCACGATCAGGTACGCGAACCGGTGCGTCCCCCGGTCGGAGATCAGGTCCGGCCGGCAGGTCGCCCGCAGCAGGCTCAGGGAAATCAGGTTGTCCCAGATGCCCACGCCGTACTTGCCGTCGTTGATCACGGCCACCCCGCCGCCGGTCTCGCTCAGGTCGCACCATTTGTGCTGGCAGACCTCGTACCGGGCCTTCTGCCAGGAGGTGTTCCGGTTGGTTTCCCGGACGACGAAACCCGCCCCGGCGTCCGTCTGGGCGTACGGGGCCCGCACCGCGCAGGCGAACTCCGCCTTCATCAGCACATGATCCTCCCGCCAGTCGACGTCGTATTCGGTTTCGATATATCCCCGGTCCCGGAAAAAGCGCAGCGTCCGGGTGACGCGGCTTTTTTCCGTCCTCAGTTCACAGGTGAAAGCGGCGGTTTCCCCGTCCGCCGCGGCTTCCCGGACCGGGACAGCCACGCGCACGGGGACCCCGATTTCCCGGTAGGTGGGCAGGATGTCCCACGCGTCATAGTTCCCGGGCACGTCCCGGAACAGCCGCAGGCGGTTGAAATCCCCCGCGGCGTACTCCCGGCCGGCGGCGTCCTGCAGGCTCTCCAGGCTCCCGTCGGGCAGGATCACCGCGCGCACCCGTTCCGTATATACCGCGATCCTTCCCCCCGGCAGCGCTTCCGCCCGGATCCAGCCCGGGTCTTTCCCGGCGGGCCGCTCCGTGATCCCGCTCAGGGGCGGCATGTCCCCCGAAACAAACCGGCCGGTCATGCCCAGCCGCGTCACGCCGCCCGCCCCGTCCGGCACAAAGACCGGCATCGTCCGCGGGAAACTGAGCGTGTTGTACAGCTTTTCGGAGGGACCCTCCAGAAGCGCCCCGCAGGCTTCCCGGATGGACGCATAGTCCGCCATCGCGTCCTCAAACACGGGGCGGATGTGGCTCCCGGGCAGAATGTCGTGGAACTGGTTGATCAGCAGCTTCTTCCAATTCTCCCGGAGCGTCCGGGCCGGGTACTCCCCGCCCTGCAGCCACCGGAGCGTGCACGCGATTTCCGCGTCCCGCAGAAGGATTTCCAGCTGCCGGTTGTTCCGCTTCAGGTCCGCCTTGGTGGTAAAGGTGCCCCGGTGCATTTCCAGATACAATTCTCCGTCCCAGACTTCCAGCCGCCCGGTTTCGTTCAGGTTCTCCTCCAGATACCTTTGGCCGCCCGTAACGATGATTTCGGGCATCGCGGACACTTTGCCCAGCCGGGCGATGGTTTCCATCATTTCTTCCGTCACGCCGCTGCCGCCGTCCCCGTAGCCGTACATGCACAGGGTCGCCGCGCCGGAATCCTTGTCCTGATAGGCGTTCCAGTTCTGCAGGATCTCCGTCGGCGCCGCGGCGGTGATGAAATGGGTCGGCGGGACGCAGGCATACACCTCGCTCCCGTCCAGCCCCCGCCAGATAAAGCTGTTGTGCGGAAAGCGGTTGGTGTCGTTCCAGGTGGACATTTTGTTGGATACGTAATACCGGATGCTGCTCTTTCTCAGGATCTGGGGCAGGACGGCGCTGGTGCCGAACACGTCCGGCAGCCAGCAGTTGCCGCAGGCCTTCCCGAACCGGTCCCGGAAATACAGCTGCCCGTACAGGAACTGCCGCGTCAGGCTCTCGGCGGAAGGGATATTGCAGTCCGACTCCACGTACATGCCCCCCGCCGGCTCGAACTGCCCGCTCTTCACCTTTTCCCGGACCCTTTCAAACAGCTCGGGATAATAAGTTTCCAGCGTCTCAAACAGGTAAGCCTGCGTATGGGTATACCGGAGCGCCGGATACCGGTCCATCAGCTCCAGCTGGATCAGGCAGGTCCTGGCGTTTTTCTGGACCGCGTGCCTGCGCTGCCAGTAATAGGCGATGTCCAGATGGCTGTGCGCCACCAGCGCCACCCGGCCCGATCCTTTGTGCAGCCGGTTCCCGTACAGCTCCCGTTCGATGTACGCCCGGGCTTCGGGGATCCCCGCGCCGGTATCCCAGTCCACCAGGCTCAGGGCGTGATACAGCCGGTCGGATACCGCCGCGGTATAATCTTCGTCAAACTCCCCGCCCCGGACGATATCGTAAAACAGCGTCACGTCCCGGTACAGCGCCAGCGCCTCTTCGTCCGGGACAGCGAAAAAGCCGCCCTGGAAAACCTGCCTGCAGCCCTTGAAGCGCATGGTGTCCTCGTTGCGGTCGTCGTCCGGCTTGGAGCGGTTGTAGCCCTCGATGTCAAATACGTACCGTCCGTCCGGCGCGGGCGGAAGCGGCAGCGTTTCCCGGTTCGGGTCGATGCCGCCCTGCAGCCGGCCGTTGACCCGCACCAGCATTTCTCCCGCCGTGGTCAGCCGCAGCCGCAGCTCCTTTTCCCCCCGCAGCCCGTCCGGCACGGCCGCCTCGGCGTGCAGAAAGGCGGTCCCGTCAGGGGTAAAATACTCGTCGCCTTTTAAAAGCGGCCGGGGCTGATCGTCGTACATCAGGTAACTGTCGTCCCCGGTCTGCCGCCCCTCCCGGACCGTCCAGCCGGTGATTTCCGCTTCCTTCGCGATCAGTCTTTTTTTCAGCCACCCGATGCGCACCCGGGTCCACTCGTCCGGGAGCATGGAACGGCGGATCACCTTTACGTGTGCCATATCTCCTGCTCACTTTCTCCACAGAAATGGTTCCCGCTTCTCCGTGAACCGGACGCGGACGCCCAGTTCCCGTTCCGCTCTCTCCCCGATCCATTTCAGGCACCGGCCCAGCGCGGCGCAGTGCGCGCATTCTCCCCGGGCCGTGACCTCCCGCGCGTCCCCCGCGCCGTCTGAAAGCTCCAGCCACCCGCCGTCCGCCCGGACACAGGGCACGATCTCCCGCTCAAACCAAGTCTTCAGCTCCATCGGCGTCCTTCTTTCCGCCGGCCCCGGCCCGGCAAACGCACTTCGCGAAAGAAGGGCTGCCGCGGTCACCCGCAGCAGCCCCGGAACATTTGGGCGGATTATTGGCCGTTCAGCCAGGCGTTCGCTTCATCGGTCAGCGTCTGTCCGCCGGCGTTCAGCCAGGTCTCCACGTACGCGTCCCATTCATCCAGGGACTTTTCGCCGCGGATCATGGCCACCCAGGTCTCGTCGCGGATCGTGTTCAGCTCGCCGAACAGGTCGTTGCTCGGCAGCGTCTCGGGCACCGCGTCCTGGATATAGCTGTTGAACTGATCCTTCTTGAACCAGTTCAGGCGGTTCGCGATGGAAGGATCCTTATAGAAGGCCATATCGTAGCCCAGCTGGGAGAAGGCGCGGTCGGCGCCGTACAGGCTGCGGCATCCCCACACGCCCACGGCGTTCAGCTCTTCATTGCCCATCAGGCGCTTGATCGTGCCGCCTTCGACCTTCTCGTAGTGGGTGCCTTCGATGCCGGCAAAGGCCGTCATGTACAGCTCGTCGTCCGTGGCGAACGCGTTCAGGATCTTGAAGATCACCGCCAGCTTCTCATCGGACATATCGGCGTTGTACACCGCGCTCTCGCTCACGGCCACAGGCGTACCGACTTCCCAGCCGTAATCGCCGCTCGGGCCGGCCGGCCAGGGGCCGTATACGAACCGGGAATCCTCGCCGTTGACGGCCCAGTATTCCTGCGCGCAGCGGCCGCCGTCGTCGCCCATGACTTCCTTGAGGCGGTAATGGTCGATGGACGCGTTGGCGCTCACGCCGTACAGCCCGTTCACCATGCCGTGGGAGATGGCCCAGTAGCTGCCTTCCACGGATTCCTTGCCGGCCACGAACTCAGGATCGATCAGCCCGTCGGCATACATTTTGGCCAGGATGCCGACGACTTCCTTCGCTTCGGGCGTCACGTCGCTGTTGACCAGCTTGCCGTCCCTGTTCACCCAGTAGGAAGTGCTGCCGCTGAAGCCGATGCCCAGGCCGTACGCGCCGAAGAGCGCCTTCATCGCGGTGATGGAGCAGCCGTAGGTATCGTCCTTGCCGTTGCCGTCCGGGTCTTCCTTGGTGAAGCGGCCCATCAGGGCGACGAAATCGTCCACGGTCTTGGGCAGCTGGTCTTCCGCCACGTTCAGCTTGTCCAGCCAGTCGCCGCGGTAGATCAGGGTCTTGTAGGGCATGGAGCCGTCCGGCTTGAAGGAGGGCAGCACGATCATTTCGCCGTCCTTCATGGCCGCTTTCTTCCAGGCCTCCACGTCGCCCGCCAGGTCGCCGTAGGCGGCGCCGTTCATGATGAACGAATAGACGTCGGGCGCGTTCTCTTTGAAGAATTCCTCGCTCCAGGTCTTGATGACGCCCTGGTCATAGTAGCTGTCCAGCATGGTGGCGCTCTGCGCCAGGAAGACGTCCGGCGCCGTGCCGCCGGCCAGACGGGTGTTCAGGATCTCGCCGTAGTTTGCCTGTTCGATGTAAACCACTTCGATATCCACGTCGATCCCGTGCTTTTCCCGGAGCATCTGCTCCACAAGGGGCGTGATCACATCGTTGTCGTTGTCCACGGGGCCAAACATGTAGCTGGCCACCGAGATTTTCATCGGTTCATCGGCCAGCGCGGCGGGAACCAGCCCGATGATCATCATCGCGGCAAGCGCCATCGCCAGGATACGGGTTCCTTTCATACTGTGACCTCCTTTATATATTTCTGGAAGGGATCTCATCCCTTCAGGGAACCGATCATAATCCCCTTGACAAAGAACTTCTGCACGAAGGGGTACGCGCACAGGATCGGCAGCGTCGTCACAAAGATGCAGGCCGCCTTCAGCCCCTCGGAGGACACCACCGATTCCATCTCCGCCGAATTGGCCGCGGCGCTGGTATCCAGGATCTCCTTGGAGCCGGTCAGGATGATCCGCCGGAGCACGATCTGCAGGGTGAACTTGGTATCGTCCGAAATGTAGATCAGCACGTCGAACCAGCTGTTCCAGTGCCCCACCACCAGCCACA
>CAMJXZ010000021.1 GCA_946409855.1 uncultured Clostridia bacterium
AGCAGATTGTGCTTCATGAGCAGATTCAGCCTGAAAATCGGGTTGGACAGCGCTTTCAGTCCTTTGATCATAAATACAGCCTCCTGTGGTGGCGCGTTACGGATGAACGATGGATGTGATGAATTCTTCCCACTGGTCGATGATCAGCTTTTTGGAAAAGCTCTGTCCTTTATCCCGGGCCTTCTGACTCATGGATCGGGCCAGGGAAGGGTTCCCCAGGATCTCGCAGACGGCGTTCGCCATTTTTTCGCTGTCGCCCTTGGGACAGATGATGCCGTTTACGTGATCGTCGATGATTACCCGGGCGCCGTCTCCGTCACAGTCGGTGGAAACGCAGGGCAGACCGAGCACCATCGCTTCCATCAGGGCGTTGGGAAGCCCTTCAAAATCGGAGGGGAGGACAAAGAGGGAAGCGTCTTTGATGTCGTCCTGGATGCGGTCGGAACGGCCTTTGAGGAATGCGCAGTTGCTCAGCCCAAGTTCCGCGATCAGTTTTTCCAGCTCTTCCTTCTTTTCGCCCTCGCCGTAGATTTCCAGTGTATAGTCCGGAAATTTCTCGTGGACGGAGGCGAAAGCCCGGATCAGCACATCAAACCGCTTTTGCCGGGAGAGCCTCCCGGAAGAAACAATCCGCTTTTCTTTTCCCGGCGCGCCGGCGGTATGGAAGAAGGCGTCGGATACCGGGTTCAAAATGACCCGCCCGTGCCGCTGTACGCGCTCCGGATACCAGTGCATGGCTTTCGGCGTCTGGAAGACGCAGCCCTCGGCATGCGCGTAGAAGAATTTCGCCATCGCGGCCTTCCCTTTGGTTTTGTAAGCGGTGGACGGGTCGATCCGGACGGAAATGATGTTCTTTGTCTTCAGGCCGAAGGTGGCGGCAATCGCCCGGTAGTTGACTTCCTTGATGAAGGAGATCACCATGTCGATCTTCCGGGCTTTGCATTCTTTTCTCAGGAAGGCGACTCTGTGCAGCGTCCGCTGCCACGCCTTTCCCCGGCCGGCCTGGTAGGGGCCGTCGATATACAGATGCGCAACATCCGGATGAATCGCGTATTCGTTTGGGAACTGGTAATCGTTGACCAGCACAACGGCATGCCCGCGCGCGTGCAGCTCATTGACCAGAATGGACATGACGCGTTCGGCGCCGCCGTTGTTCATTTTGTTGGTGTAGCAAAGTATATTCATAGCATCCCGTCCTGCGTTTTGTTGCCGGCAAAGCGTTACTGCTGATTCTTCACGATAGACAGATCGATCCAGTCGCCAAAGATGCGGTCCCATTTTTCAGGCTCAAAGGGGACCATTCCGTCCCAGTGGGAGAAGGTCAGCTCTCCGAAATAAATCTGCCCGTTGACCTCGTAAAAATCCACCCGCAGCTGGGGGATTCCCTGGGAGAGGATGCCGGCGAGTTCCTTCATCTTTTCGAATGTGGCCGGTTTGGCGGGGGGAACTTTGGCGTTTTCGTGCCCGTTGCGGATGTCCAGGTGGTTGAAATCCATGTCGAAGAAGTCAAACTTGGTTTCTTCTCCCTGCTTCTGCCGGTCGGTGGCGATGAACAAAGCCCTGGGGACGCCGTTGAAGCAGAAGAATTTGTAGTCCCGCAGCTCGGCCGTTTCCTTGTCTTCCATGAAAGCCTCGGCGATGATGCGCGGCTTCACATCCTTGTAGGGCCATTCCCGGCCGTGCCAGTAATAGTTTTTGGACAGCGAACGGGTCAGCTTTTCTCTGGCGGCGGGGATGTCAAACGTGCTTTTGTCCCTGCAGATGGAGATGCTGCCGCCGTCGTGGGTCCCTTTGAGGACAAACTGGTCCGGCAGCCGGTCAAAGTCGATCTCGTCAAACGATTCCCATACCCCGTAGGTCGGGATGATGTATTCCCGGCCGATTTTTTCGGCTACCAGCTCCTTTGCCTCGTATTTATCCACCATTTTGGTGTAAATCGGCTTGCGGTCATGGAGCTTGAGCCAGTTGACCTTTTCATTGTACGTTTTGGGATCCTTCAGATCCGGAAATTTCCCGAAAGCCCATCTGTACTTGAATTTGATATACATCTCGTCCGGGATCAGCCGGGAAGACTTACGGATGACGTCTTTGATGGATTCGGATTTGCTGATGAAGCTTTTTATCGACATATGATTTCCTCCAAGGCTTTCTGCCACTGAATACACACATGTTCGGAACCGAATTTATTCCGGGCGCTCACCCGGGCTTCATGGGCCATTCTCTGCGCTTCGTCCCGGTTATCCAGCATCGCGCAGAACGCCCCGGCCATCGCGGCCTCGTCGTTTTTCGGCACGATGATCCCGTCCTGCCCGTCGGTGATGATTTCGTCCGCTCCGGTGCAGTCGGTGGAAATACAGGGCAGGCCCATCATCATGGCTTCGATCAGCGCGTTGGACAGCCCCTCATAGTTGGATGAAAGGACAAACAGCGAAGCGTCGGCGATCTGTTCATGGACATTATTGACATTGCCCCGAAGGAAAACACGCTCGTTTAATCCCAGGGTGTCAATCAAATCCTGCAGTTCTTTTTCCAGGTTCCCTCTGCCGTACAGCTCCAAGGTGTAATCCGGATGTGTTTTGGCGGTTTCCGCAAACGCGTGAATCAGCAGCTGCTGATTTTTCTGGCGAACGAGTCTTCCGACGGACACGATGCGCCTGCTGTTGTTTTGCGCGGCACATGTGCTTACGGTGACAGGGTTTGGGATGATCACGCTCTTGTTCCGGATCTTCTCCGGGAAATAGTCCCGGGCTGTTTTTGTCTGGAAGATGGTGAGCGTTGATCTGGCGTAAGCCCACTGCACCAGTTTTTTCTCCAGGCTTGAGCGGCCGACGGCCGGGTCATTCCTTTCCGACGGGACAAAAGGCACGCGCATGCCCAGCAGGGCGGCGGACGTGAGAATATTGATGGTCATCATGAAGGAAACGACGACGTCCGGCCGGATCCGGCGGACTGTGCTCCTGGTTTTGAAGATCAGCCGGGGGGTGTCCAGAATCTGCTTTCTGTCGGACCGGGAAAGATCGATCACATGGATTCTGGGATCCAGCGGGTATTCACAGCCGCTGAACAGCAGCTGCAGGATCGTTACATCCCAGCCGTTTTCCGCCAGGTAGTTGCTGATCACCGAGATAACCCGCTCGGCCCCGCCCCGCATCATGGAGCCGGTGACAAAAACGATTTTTTTGCTGCTCATCTGTTCCTCACTTATACGATACGCTCAGCGCGCCGCCCGGTAAGCGCTGTCGATCCGCCGGCACACGGCCTCGGCCGCAGCCCCGGATTCCTGAATGTGAAAGAAATCGGCGACCTCCCGGCAGTTCTTCTGGTAGCCGCCATCGGAGGTGTCGCTGATGATTTGGATCAGCTGGTCCATGTTCTCCGCGATCAGAAAACGGGCGTCTTTGGGGTCGATGCTGAAATCCCGGCAGTTTTTCACATACTCCTCTTTGTCGAAGATAGCCAGAATGACGCCTTTTCCGGTGATGACAAAATCTCCGGCGCAGGATGAGTAATCCGTAATCAGGAGATCGCTGATCAGCATCAGATCGGCCATGTCGGGATAGGCGCTTACATTCATGATATCATTTTGACTGCCGACATTCAAGCCTTTTGAGGAAGCGTGTGCCCGTGCCAGGCATTTCCAGGAATGCCCGTCCTGTTTCAGCGCATCCAGGACGCGTGGGAGATCGATCACTTCCTGCTTGTTTTTCTGCCCGTCCCGGAATGTGGGCGCGTACAGCAGCAGTTTTTCATCGCCCAGCCCGAGGCGGTTTCTGATGACCTTTTTTTCCTCTTCGCTGTTCTGCAGAAGCTTATCGTTTCTCGGCGTGCCGGCCTTCAGCACCTCCCCCTTGTAGCGGAAGGCGGACCGGAACTGCTGTTCGCCGGCGTCCGAGCCGGCGACGCACAGATCGGTTACTTTGTCGTCAATCAGAATGCCGCTTTTCTTGTTCCCGTATCCGGGCACATCGTACAGGACCTTTTTAAAAGGCCGGTCGCCGTGCCACGTCTGGACGAAAAACTGCCCTTTTCTTTTCGCGAAGGTAGAGGTAATGCCTTCATTGGTTACATAGCAGCATGAAGTGGCCAGTTCCTGATAAAAGGAGAACCGTCCTTCCATCTTCTTTTTCTCCACGTAATCGGGAACCAGGGAATACGGGTCTTCTTCGGAGCGAAGGCGCCATACAAGCCGATAGTCCGGATACAGCTGGTGCATTTTTTCGCATACGGCCCGGGGATTGTCGGAATACTGTCTTCCGCTGAAACTGGAGAACAGGATCTTTTTTTCCATGGGATGGAACAGGCCATACAGCCTGGTATATGCCCGGTAAACCCAGTCGGTGTTCATAAAGCTCCTCCTTTTCAGCGCCTGAACAGATGGGTGCCCATCCGGCGAACCAGCCGGGTGGAAGAAAAGAGGTCATTTCTGTAGAAGATCAGGGCCATGATGACGGTGATTGCCAGGGCAATGATGAACACAATAGCGGCCATGACCAGCCACCCGGCCCAGCCGGACAAAGACAGACCGGACACCCAGGTGATGACGGGCAGGGACGCCGCGACGATCAGGGCCGCGCAGACGATCAGCCACAGGAAGCGCCGGACGACTTCAAAAATGCTCCTGTGGAAGATGTTTTTGGAAACGTACCAGGAATACTGGCTGGTCCGGAAAATGTTGGCGGCAAGCGTTCCGATGATGACGCCGTTCAAACCGATCAGGCTGACCAGGGAAAGAGAAATGACGATGTTGAGCACCGCTTCCATGGCGGCGCCGTTCTTTGTTTCTTTATATTTTCCGGCTGCCTGGACCATGGTCACATACGGATTCCGGATGCAGAACATCGCCTCCGTGACGGTGACAAGGATGGCGAAATCCAGCAGCAGATAGTTGGTATCATGGACGCCCCGGGTATACTGTTTGACAAAGGGGAGAATCAGCAGGCCCACGCAGCTGAAGACGACCACCACGAAGGAGAACATCAGGAATTCATAAGTCCGGAAATTCTTCTTTGCGGTATCATATTCGCCCTTGGCCCACATGTTGCCGAAAGCGGCTTCCAGCCCGCTGGTAAAAACGGTCATGATGGTTTTGATCCTGCCCACCACGATGTAGTAGATATGGTAGACGGAGATGACCTTCGCGTCCAGAAAGAGGGTGAGGATGACCAGGTCGGTATTGTTGTGAATGATATTGGCGATGGAATGGAAAGCGACGGCGCCTCTTTGCTGGATGGCGGAATCATCCGGTTCGCAGTCCCGGACAAGCTGATACTTTTTCCTGCAGTACAGCCCCATGCCGACGGGCAGAAGGGCATACGCGACGGCGCTCCCGAGCTTGACGACGAAAATATTGGCGCCGAGCCGGATGAACACGGCGACGAGGATGGTGTTCAGGATGGTGGTGAAAATATGAATGCCGGAACGGACGTATTCCCGCTGGTCCGCCGTGATCAGCGTTGAATAGGTAATGCCGAAAAAATACTCGGCAAAAGTGCTGATGCTGACGATCAGGATGATCAGCGTGCAGTCATACCAGGGCAGATTGTTGTGGGAAATCAGCGGATACAGAAAGCTCAGCGCCACCGCGTACAGCGCGATGACGATGCTGACCTTGCGCATGTAGATTTCGGTCGCTTTGATGATTCTGCTGGTGCCGAGTTTATCGTTTTTGGCCAGGGTTTTGTACAGGGCGACCCGCGTGGAGCCGGAGATGCCCAGCCGCAGCACGGATACCAGGCTCAGAAACTGGGTCGCCGAAGAAGTGACGCCGTTGTAGGTAGAGCCGAAGGTGCTGAGAATCAGCCGGGGCGTAATCAGGCCGCAGACCAGCGCGACGATCTGGTACGCCATGGAAATGACGATGTTGAGCATCGCCTTTTTTGATCTCATAAAGTGACTTCCTTCCGAATGCAGAAAATGACGAAAGCGAAATTACCGGCAAAGCTTTTGGATCAGCGCCGCCAGCTTTTCTTTGGAGTTTGTTTCCCCGCAGTAATCCAGAATGAATTCCATGGCCGCCCGGCCGATACGGCCCGCTTGATCGGCGGAAAGCTGTACCGCGCGGCAAATCGATTCACTGAAACTTTCCATACTGCCCGTTGACGCCAGGAAACCGGTCGCCCCGTCCCGGATCATATCCTTGGGGCCGGTCCTGCAGTCGGTCGAAATGCAGACAAGCCCTGTGGCCATTGCTTCCGCTAGCGCGTTGGGCATTCCCTCAAAATTGGACGACATCAGAAAAGCGTCGTACTCCGGCAGCCGTTCCTCCAGGTGATCCGCCCTCCCTTTCAGATGGATGCGGTCCTGCATATTCAGTTCGTCGATCTTTTTCTGCAAAAGAGAAACGTACTGTTCGGACCCAAGCCCGTAAACGTCCAGCGACAGAGAAAACCCGGTCTTTTCCGAAGCCTTTTTCACGGCTTCGAACATCATTTGATAATTCTTCTGGTCCGTCAGCCGGCCGGCGGCGGCAAAGCTTCTGATCGGTTCCCGGTATTCTTTCTTTTTGTTGTGAAGATATGCGGCGGATAACGGATTGGGGATGGTGCAGCACTTTTTCCGGACGGAAGCGCTGAAAAACTCTCCCTGCTCCTCCGTCTGCAGGATGACCGCGTCGCTTGTCGCAAAGCACCTGCGCCACAGAAAGCCCTGCATCTTGTTTTTGATGCCGGCATGCCACGGGCTGATGCGGATGGTTTCGATTCGCCGGATCCCGGTCCAGAGATTGGCGAACATCATGCTGATCTGCATGCCGGGAAGAAAACTGATGAGCACATCCGGACGGATCGCTTTCAGTTGTTTGCGAAGCGCCAGGATCCGTTTGAACGGGGGAATATGTTTGTATTGCTCATAGCGGTCGACGACGCTGTGCATCTGAACGGCGTCGGAAATGACGTACTCGTTTTCGCCGCGCCCGTAGATGAGGATGTGGGTGTCAAAGCCCGCTTCAGCCAGCTGCCTGGACCAGACGGAAACGACCCGTTCCGCCCCTCCGCCGAAAAGCTGGCCGATACAGAATAATACTTTGCTCATGAACAGCCCCCGTTTGAAAATCGGATGGAAATAAATGACAGCGCGCGGCAAGGCGCCGGTTATTTCTGTTTGTCAGAGGATATATCCCCGGTCTTCATCTGAATCGTTTTCCGGATGTACGTGGAACTTGTGCTTTGCGTGTACGGGAAATAAATGATTTCCACGCCTTTGTCCCTGAAGTATTCCTCGTAGCGGTTGAAGCGTTCCGTCCCCTTGTAGTCGGAACCGACAAACAGCCGGTCATAGTGCCACAGATCCCAGGCGTCGGAATCCTCCACGCAGGCGTCCACGACTTTGTCGACGTACCTGCAGGACGCGATCATCTGTTTGCGTTCCTCAAAGGGAATAAAAGTTTCCTTGCCTTTCCAGGCGCCGCTGTCGTGCACGCCGACGATCAGGTAATCACATTGTTTCCTGGCCCGGCGGAGCAGGTTGAGATGGCCGACGTGGAACAGGTCGAACGTTCCCGAAAGAAAACCGATGATGACCCGGCGGTGATTGTCCAGCCGTCCGGAATCCTTTTTGTATTGGGCGCTGTGCAGACCGTACTCGTGCGGGTCCTGATGATAGCGTTCCAGCACTGCCCGGTACGTTTCATCGTATTGGGGGATAAACAGCGGGTCGGCCGAAAGCAGGTGCTCTGTGATATCCCCGGCCAGCCCGGCGAGAAGCTCCGGCCGGTTCTGCCCGCCGTAGAAGCGGGAGCCCTTGAAGGAAGCGGGGGAGACATTCAGAATCCGGTTCGGGGAGCCGTGCAGTTCCAGCTCGATATTCACGCTTTCGATGAAGCGGCAGACGGCGGCCTTTGACGCGGCGTAAACAGCCATGCAGGGAGAGGACATCAGCCCGGCGATGGACCCCATGACCCCGCAGAAAAACCTTTCCTTTCCGAGAATGCGGTCGTAGAATACGCGGAGAATCTGCAGGGTGGCGGTCGCGTTGACGGTCATCATGTTTCTGATTTCCGCCGGGTGAATATATTCAAAATCCGCCACGCGGCCAAAGCCCGCGGTGATCATCAGCAGATTGATATCCGGATCTTCAGCGCAGCCGCAGATCAGTTCCTCGTCCGGAAACATCAGATCAAAAGGATGATAAGTAAACTGTCCCTCCGGAAGCGCTCCGCTTTGCGGTTCTGCCCGGTCCAGTATGACGGCGTGATATCCCCTGCCGATCAGATGATTGGCAATGGCAAGACCGATGCCGTTGCTTCCGCCAATAACAAGTGCCTTCATAATATACAACTCCTTCACATAATGTGTTCCGCGATGCAATCGACTGTTGCCTGCGCGGCATGTCCGTAAAAATCAAGGTATTTTTTTCTGAAAGCAGTCGTTCTGGTTTTTTCATCAGTAACATTCATGTTCTTCAAATGACAGATCAGGGCATCTTCTTCGGCAGCGCCGTTCAGATAGTCCCTGATATCAAAATACATGCCGCGCTTCTGTTGATATTGATTGAAATCATATGTGAAGTGAAGCATTACTTTATCCATAATGGAATAGTCAAAGAAAATACTGGAATAATCAGAAATAAGCACATCCGAAACAATCATCAGATCGTTTAGAGACGGATAATCCGTCATGTTTTTCAGAAATTCATTTTCAGTGATATCCATGACCTTGGATACCTCATAATGCGCCCGGAAGAGAAGAACATACTGATCTCCCAGTTCTTTCTCCCATTTATACAGATTCATTGGCGGTGCAAGTACTACGCCAAGACTGTCGTCTTTCTCAAATTCACGGAAGGTCGGACAGTACAGAAGCACCTTCTTTCCTTCCGGAATATTCAGCTTCTTTTTCAGGCTGCGCCGGTATTCCTCGGTATAGGCGGTCAGTTCATCGTTTCTAGGAAGACCGACTTCAAGAAAGTGATCTCTGGGAATGCCGAAGCATTTGGAAAAGATATCCGCCTCAAAATAGCTTTGCGTGTTCATGACATCGACCATGTTTTTCCCTTTTTTCCCGAAGGACTGATTGCCCGCTGCAATATCTTTGCCCATCTTTTTGATGGGGGAGCCGTGCCATGTGTTAAGATAAAACGTGTTCTTCCCTTTAAAATGAAGACCACGCTCAACGGAGGAATTGGTGACCCACACGCGGGCGGCCAGAGCGGTTTTGAAATAGGTCAGCCCGTCCGTCCGGATTTTTTCCGCTCCATCTATATTATATTTTTCCGGTTGATGGAACGCCCAGACAAAACGGTATTCTTTAAAACGTGCATCTTTTTTCATCGCTTCAAAGATGGCTCTCGGGCTGTCGTCGTATTTGCGGCCCGCGAAAGAATTAAACAGGATCAACCGGTCATCCGGCCGGATAAAAAGCTTGAGAATCCAGATGAAAAAGCTGGCCAGGTAATAATAGACCGAGTAAGCCGCTTTATTGTATTTCAGGAAATAAACAAGCTTCTGCTTCAACTTCATTCCACCCCGTACAAATGCTTGATCGTTTCGGCGACCACTTTCTTTTTATCAAATACTTCTTCCATGTGGGAGCGTCCGGCCAGCCCCATTTGCTCCCGTTTGTCATGAGCCAGAGAAAGAAATGCTTTCATTTTTTCATACAGATCGTCCGCGTCCTTCGGGCGGCAGAGGTAGCCGCTGACGCCGTCGATCACGGCTTCCCTGCAGCCGGGAATGTCGCTGGTGATGACCGGGCGGCCGGTGGCGGCGGATTCCAGGTTGGTGTTGGCCATTCCCTCATGATAGCTGGGCAGGACAAAACAGTGGCTCTGCGCGATAAAGGGCCGGACGTCGGACTGGTAGCCGTGGAAGCGCAGCCAGCCTTCCTGTTCGCAGCTGCGGATGATTTCCTCGTATTTTTCCTCGAAGGTGCCGAGCACGTCCAGCGAGCAGGGCTGGTTTTCCGCCTGGAGCCGGCGCATGGCCGCGAAGAGTTCATCAATGCCCTTCTCCTTCATGACGCGGCCTACGAACAGGAAACGGATGCCGCCTTCATCGCCGGGATAGGGCGCCGGGGCAAAATGTTCCAGATTGACGACCGCTCCGTTCAGCAGAACCCCCTGGTCTTCCCGGATGATCTTTTCCCGGATGAACAGGTTCATATTCTCGGAGTTTTCAAAGAACACGCATTTTGCCCGCTTCATGGCGACCCGGTTCATCACGACGGCGGCGTTCCGGAGCGGGCCGCCGCTTTCAAAGGCTGTGCCCAGACCGGTTACATTGCAGGCGTAGGGGATTTTGAGCTTGCCGCAGGCATAACCGCCGTAAATGTTCGGCTTGATGGTGTAGGTGACGGCCAGGTCCGGCTTTTCCTGCTTAAGCAGGCTTACGTATTGCCTGTACAGCTGCAAATCATCCAGCGGGTTCAGGCCGCGCCGGTTCATCTCCGTGTGGATCAGGCGAATGCCCAGGGCCTGCAGCTGCTCTGTCCGCTGCTCCATCGGGGTCAGCGCCACGAGCTCATGGCCGTCCCCGATCATCCGGAGGATCAGATCCCTGCGGAAATTGTACAGCCCGCTGGAGCTGTTGATGATCATCGCGATTTTCATGCGCGGTTCCTCACATCTTCAGGACTTTGACATCATTGTACTTCATCATATAGATGCCGTCTTCATAGGCGCCGATGTTTTTGGGGTTGGGCTTTCCGTTCAGGTTGTTCAGGATCAGCTTCATGTGATCGCAGCCGGATTCGTAGGCGTGGGGATAGCCGCCGCCGAAGCGGGGGTTGACCTCGCTGATATAGTATTCGCCGCCGATTTCGAAGATATCGATATCGATCTGGCCGCGGTAGCCGGATTCCAGCACAAACTTTTCGATCAGCGCGAACAGACCGGGGTCCTTGAAACTGACGGCCTTATCCGTTTCCCCGGCGCGCATTTTGAGCTTTTTCTTGGTGAAGATGGAGACGACTTCGCCGGAGATCATATCGATATAGACGTCGGCGCCGATCTCCTGCCCGTCCAGAAATTCCTGAATCATCAGGTCGTCCCGGTGGGCGAAAAGAAGGTCGATCGTTTCCCGGTCGGAAACCTTCTGGATGCTGATGGAAGCGGAGCCGCGGTAGGGCTTGACAAACACGGGGTAGGTGATTTCCCCGGCTTCCACGGCCCGGAAGAACGCTTTCTTGTCCATAAAGGAGCGGGCGCAGCGGTACCCGTGTTCGTCCAGCCAGCGGTACATCTGCATCTTGTCCAGCGAACGCTCGCACAGCTCATAGGAGCTGCCGATGACCGCGGTGCCGACGGCGCGGAAGCGCTCCCCGTTTTCGGCCAGCAGGCTCAGTTCCGGATCGATCAGGCTGAGCACGCCGGCGATCTTTTCCCTTTGGCACAGATCCAGCAGGACGTCGATATAGCCCGGCTCGGTGATCCGGGGCAGGATATAATACTTGTCCGCGTCGTAGAGCGCCGGGCCCAAAGGGCTGGCGTCCGCGGCGATGATGCTGCCGGCGCCTTCAAACGCCTTTTTGAAGTACTGGACGATTTTGTTTCTGGTGCCGGCGGCAAGAATCAGTATGTTCATACCCGCTCCTCAAATTCGGTTTTTAATATACTGTGCACATAGAGATCCTGCTGCTGCCCGCGGCAGTAAACCTGCTGGCGGAGGATGCCGTCCAGCCGGAACCCGTTTCTTTCGTAGACATGCCGACCGCGCTCATTGGCCGGCAGCGTGTAAAGATAGATTTTCTTGAGTTCCAATTCCGAGAAACCGTACTGGAGCACCAGCGGAATCACTTCATCAGGCAGCCTTCTGCCCCTGTATTTTCTGTTCCCGATGGTGATGTAAAGCTGGGCATGGTGGTTAATCCGGTCGATGTTCAGCAGGCCCGTCATCCCGATCAGCTCATCTGTATCCCGGTCCACGATGCTGAAATGCAGCTTAGCGCTGTCGAAGAGGACGTTGTTGTACCATTTCAGAGTTTTTTCGTAGGAAGTGGGCCAATCAAACAGAAGCGTCTGGATGTTCTCCTCGTCGTTGATCCATTCGACGCGGTCTTTCAAATCTGCCTGACTGAGAAGACGCAGATAAATGGTTTTCCCTTTCAGCATGGACGTTCTCCTTAAAACCCTTTGCGGGTATCGACAATGCCGGTGAGTTTTTCTCCTTCCGCCAGGGCGATGATATTCGCGATGGCGCCGTCCAGATGGGGGAGACTGCCTTCGACAAAACCTGCGCGGTGCGGGGACATAAGCACGTTGTCCATTTCCCAGAACGGATGCTTTGCGGACGGATAGCTCTGACTCTCTCCGCGTTTGGGTGCGTTCCACCAGACATCCGCACCGAAGGCGCCGAGCTTACCGCTTTCAAGCGCGTTCCATGCGGCGTCCTCGCTGACAACAGCCGCGCGGGACATGTTGACAAAAACCGCACCGTCTTTCATGGCGGAAAACATGCTGTCATCCATCAGGCCGCGGGTGGTATCGGTCAGCGGCAGCGTGCACAGAACGACATCAGCTTCAGAGAGGGCTTCTTTTACCCGGTTGTTTGGATACACCCTGGCGGTTCCGTCTGTCTTAGCGTAATCATCCACGGCGATGACCCGGGCACCGAAAGCGGCAGCCAGCCTGCCGATTCTTGAACCGATGCTGCCGTAGCCCAGCACGCAGACCGTCTGTTTGTTCAGCATCCTGGATTTGAGATCAAGCGGCTGCTGGTCCCGGTTCCAGTTGCCTGCCCGCATCTTCCGGTCATGATAGGAAGCTTTTTTCAGCAGGTCCAGCATGATGGTTATGCCAAGCTCGGCCACGGAATCGGCGTTGCTGTGCGTGTTGCACACGGGTACATCAATGTTCTGCACGGCGGTAAAATCAAAAGTGTCCATCCCGGTCCACGGCACCTGGATGAGCTTGAGATTGCCGGCTGTCTGGATGATCCTGCGGGTGACATAAGGCCCCAGCAGCACGTCAGCGCCTTCCGCAACGTCACAAATGCCCTGCTCGGTGAATTCGGCAGGAATGACGAATTCATATCTGCCTTTGATTTTTTTGTCCAGGCCATTGGTAATATAAAGGATATCACCCGGTACCATGCTTCTCGTCAGAACGATCTTCATCATGCGCTCAAGCTCCATACCTGTAGTTGTTCAGCAGCCCCACGGCCCTCTGCAGTGTGTTCATGGGAACAGCGATCGAGAAACGGACGTGATCATCCCATTCCGGACCGAAAGCGATACCGGGGGTGGATGCGATCCCGGTTTTTTTCAGCAGGTCAGCGCAGAAAGTGTTGGAGTCAACGCCGACCGCGCTGATATCGACGAAGCAGAAGAAGCCGGCCTTGGGCCGGACAGCAGTTATATAAGGAAGCTTGTTCAGTTCCGAGTTGAAATAGCTGATTCTTTTTTCCAGTTCATCCACATAAGGCTGAATATGCACCGGCTCGTTTTTATAAATGGAGCATGCCCCGACCTGGACAAAGGTGCAGGTGTTGGTATTGATATGCTGCTGCAGCTTGTTCATCTTGGCGATCACGTCATGCGCGCCGATGGCATAACCAAGACGCCAGCCGGTCATGGCATGGGATTTGCTGTATCCGTTGCAGATGATCAGCCGGTCCCTGATCTCCGGGTAAAGGCCGAAGCTGGTGTGCCGGCAGGCTGAATAGACGAGTTTCTCATATACCTCGTCTGAAATGATATAGCTGTTGTATTCAGCGGCAAGCCGGACCACCAATTCCACTTCTTCCCTGCTCAGCACCATGCCGGTCGGATTGTTCGGGGTGTTGATGAGGATGGCTTTGGTACGCGGGCTGAAGGCTCGCGCCAACTGATCCTGATCCAGCGTGAAATCCCTGTTCAGCGTGACGCTGACAATTTTCGCGGTCGGTTCGGCGAGCTTTACCATGGCTGGGTAGGAAACGTAATAAGGAGAGATCAGGATGATTTCATCGTTCGGCTCCAGAATGGCAGCAAGGGAAAAATAGACGGCTGATTTGATGCCAGGCGTTACGATCACATCGTTCAAAGTGTAATCAGCCCCGTAGGACCGGCTGCAGTCTTCCGCAATCAGCTTCCTCAGTTCCGGCCAGCCTTGCGTCGCGGAATAATGAGTGAATCCGTTCTGGAGGGCTTGGATGGTGGCTTCCACTACATAATCCGGAGTTTTGAAATCAGGTTCGCCCAAGCCAAGGGAAATGATTTCCCGGCCCTGTGCACGCATTTCGCCGGCGGCCTGCGCGAATTTATAGGTCAAGGACTCGCCGACTTCCTTTTCAAAATGCATTATTTATTCTCCTTCCCGTTATCAATCTGCGATTTGGATTCGGGATAGATGTTTTTGCTGCCGAGTACCGCGGCGATTGTTTTTACAATGATGCGCAGATCCAGGGAAATGCTGAATCGGTCAACGTATTCGTTGTCGATCACGATCCGCTCATCCCATGGCGCTGTCGTCCGGGTGCGGACCTGGGCGAGACCGGTAATGCCCGGACGCATTTCAAAACGCTTCTTTGCCCAGCCAGGATACCCATCATAGCCCTTGTAGGGGAAATAGGTAACCGGCGGCCTGGGACCGACGATGCTCATGTCTCCCTTCAGCACGTTGATCAGCTGCGGGATTTCATCGAGGCTTGTTTTTCTCAGAATTCTGCCGATCCCGGTGATTCGGCTGTCATTGGCGCCGTAGACGAACAGGCCGTCTCCCTTTTTTTCAGCCCCCATGACCATGGTCCTGAACTTAATGATCTGAAAGGTTTTGCCGCTTTTTCCGAGCCGGTCCTGCCGGAAAAATACGGTTCCCTGGCTGGTCAGTTTGATGATCAGAGCAATCAGGAGGAGAAAGGGGGAAAGGATGATCAGCCCGATCAGACTTCCGAGAAAATCTAAGCACCGTTTTACGGCAAGTTGAAATGTACGCATATCCTTGATCCTTTTTCCGCAGGTTTATTGGAAGCACCTGTGAATGATGTCGATGATCCGGTCCTGCTGCTCGGGGGTCATTTTGTTGTCCGACGGCAGGCACAGCCCGCGGCGGAAAAGATCCGCGCCCACGTCCGCGCCGGTGCCGGCGATGTAGGCGTTGCTGCGGCCGCGGCCGCTGCCTTCGGCGGTGATGAACGCGTGGGTGCGGTAGATGGGCTGCATGTGCATGGGCTTCCAGACCGGGCGGCCTTCGGCGTTGAAGGCGGCGAGGGCGTCTAGGATCTCCTGCGGGGAGCTTTTCCCGGACACGCTCGTGAACAGGTAATCCTGTTCGCCGCGGACCTGGGGGGCCATGGCCGCTTCGTCGATCAGGCAGCAGCTCAGCCAGAAATTGGGCAGGCTGCGCTCGCGGTCCCACGGGTTCATTCGGACGGGCAGGTCGGACAGGCCTTTTTCGTACCGTTCCCAGACGGCTTTTTTCTGGGCGATGTGCTCGTCCAGATGGGGGATCTGGCCGCGGATGACGCCGGCGATGATGTTGCTCATGCGGTAGTTGTAGCCGATTTCCTCGTGCTGATACCACGGGGCGGCTTCCCGGGACTGGGTGGACCATTTGCGCACCTTGTCCGCGTCCTCTTTGGAATCGGTCAGGAACATGCCGCCGGCGGAACCGGTGATGATCTTGTTGCCGTTGAAGGAAATGCAGTTGTAATCGCCCAGCGCGCCGGTTTCGGCCCAGCCGCCGTCCAGAAGGTATTTTGCGCCCAGGGACTCCGCGGCGTCTTCCACGATCAGGGCGCCGTGGGCTTTGGCGATACGCCGGATTTCGTTCATTTTGCCGGGGGTGCCGTACAGGTGGGCCAGCACGATCAGCCGGGTGTCCGGATACAGCTCGAACGCTTTTTCCAGCGCGGCGGGATCCATGTTCCAGGTGTCGGTCTCGGTGTCGATGAAAACGGCGTCGCCGTCTTCGTAGGCGACGGGGTTGATGGAAGCGTCGAAGGTGACGTCCGAGCAGAAGACCTTCCGGCCCTGCAGCGTCCCTTCATACGGCCGGGCCTGGCCGTACAGCTTTTCCCCGGCCAGCTTGGTGGCCAGGTGCAGCGAGGCTGTGCCGGCAGACAGCGCTACCGCGTATCGGACGCCGACATATTCCGCGATCTGCTTTTCGATTTCGTTGATGTTCGCGCCGACGGTGGAGACCCAGTTGGTGCGGATGGCGTCATCCACCCATTCCTGCTCTTCGCCGTGCATGGTGGGGGAGGCAAGCCATACTTTTTTGTCAAAGGATTCAACCCCCTGAAAACGGGGATCGTTTCTGAAATCGTGCATGGGTGACGATGCTCCTTTTCGACAGATCAATACAGGAGACAGAAGTCATCTGTCTGAACTTAAACTATATCATAGAAAGGGTTTTTTGACAACAAGTTTTGGCGCTGTTCGGGCAGTTTTCCAAAATAATTCATGGATTTGCAATGATTGCGGGCAGGAGCGACGGGAGGTTGAAAAACAAACGCACGAAAAAACAAAATAAATACAACCTTGAACCCGCGGAACAGACTCCGGGAGGTTTTTCGGACGGATTCTTTCTTTTACATGAAAATTTCAGATGGGCAGGGGGGTCGGACAGGGCGGGTGCCGGCGCGGCGCGTTTCATGCAGCCGCGGTTTATGATTTTCCCGAAACATGTGAATCGGCAAACCGGGCTGTTTTTTAAAAAACGCCTGTCCGCACAGGGGAAAAAACAATGAAAAACCTTTTGGCGGAGAAAACCAAAAAGTACTTGTCTATCCTCAAAAAGTGTGCTATAATCCGAACCACAGTGATACCTGCTTGCAGGGTATGTTATTTCGTAGGCCATTTCCGGCATTATTCCGTGCGCCGTACAGCTTGGCTGTTTTCGGTACGCATGAAAAGAAAGGCGGGCTGCGTTATGAGCGGTATGACCAAACCGGCTGGAACTGTCACACAGAAAAAAAGGAAAAGCCAGAGCGGCACGGGCAAACGTCAGGCGGCGTATCTTCTGATGGTTTTGCCGGGCGTGCTGTTTTTGCTGGCGTTTTCCTATCTGCCGATGCCGGGCGTGATCCTGGCGTTCAAGTTCTATCAGATGAAAATGCCCCCGGCCGATTCACTGGTTCAGAACGTTTTTCTGTACAGCCTGTTCACTTCTTCCTGGAACGGCCTGAACAACTTTACCTACCTGCTGAAAGACGCGCCCATGCTGATCCGCAACACAGTGGGCTACAACCTTTTGTTCATGGTGGTCGGCCTGGTGCTGCAGGTGGGTCTGGCGGTTATCATCAATGAAATGCGCAACCGCAAGACTGCCAAGGTTTACCACACGATCATGTTCATGCCCTACTTCGTCAGCTGGATCGTGGTCATGTACGCGCTGTACGCGATGATATCGCCTTCCGGCTTTTTCAACCAGGTGATCACCGCCACGGGCGGGGACGTCATCAAGTTCTATTCCGAGAAGCAATACTGGCCCTGGATCTTCCTGTTTGCCAACGTCTGGAAGTATACCGGCCAGGGGTCGATCATTTACCTGGCCACGCTGACCGGGTTTGACGAGCAGCTGTACGAAGCCGGCGCCATCGACGGCGCGACAAAGTGGCAGCAGTTCCGCTATATCACCCTGCCGCAGCTGATGCCGGTCATCGTGATGCTGCAGATCCTGGCCGTCGGCCGTATCTTCAACGGCGACTTCGATATGTTCTATTCCCTGCCCAACGGTTCGGGCACGCTGCGCCAGGTGACCTCCACCATCGACGTGTACGTGTACGACATGCTGAAGAAGGGCAACCTGCGCAACTCCTTCGGCTACGCGGGCGCCGGCGCTTTCTTCCAGTCCATCGTCGGGTTCTTCCTGATCATGATCACCAATGCCATCGTGCGCAGGCATCAGCCTGAGATGGCGCTGTTCTGAGGAAGGGAGGAATGGAAGATGTCTACTGCTGAAGCAAAGAGGCTGCTCAAGACGGAAAAGGCCGCAGCGAAAAACAGCGCGGCCGGCAACCAGATATCCCGCGGGATGAACGCGGTCTTCAACGTCCTTCTGATCATCGGCTGTATCCTGACCATGTTCCCCCTGTGGATCATCATCGTTTCCTCCATTACCAGCGAGGTGGCGCTGACCACCTACGGCTACCGGCTCTGGCCGCTGGAATTCTCGGTCAACGCGTATACCTATCTGTTCCGTGACGGTTCCGTGATCCTGACGGCGTACAAGAACACCCTGATCGCCA
>CAMJXZ010000022.1 GCA_946409855.1 uncultured Clostridia bacterium
GGGACGCGCGAAATTTCCGGTTTCCCTTGACAACGCAGACATGCCTGCATATAATATATCCCGGAGAGTTTCTTCGGGGCAGGGTGCAATTCCCGACCGGCGGTGACAGCCCGCGAGCCTTCTTGGCTGATCCGGTGTGATTCCGGTGCCGACAGTACAGTCTGGATGAGAGAAGAGGACTCGCGGGGCATTTTGTCCCGCCCGGTTTCCGAACCCATCATGATCAGCTCCGGAGCGTTTTCTCCGGAGCTTTTTGATTGCCGGTTCAGACCGGGGAAAGGAACGCCATGTCGGTGACGGCAGCCGGGGGGACCCGTTTGATGCGGCGGCTCAAGCCGTATCTGTTCATTATGCCCATGGCGGTGCTGGCGGCCGGGTTTGTCTATTATCCGTTTGTGAAAACGGTGCTGTATTCTTTATCCGTCGTCAACGCCCGGGGGGAGATCGTTTCCTTCGCAGGGCTTGAAAACTACACATACCTGTTTTCCCGGAGGGATTTTCTGGCGGCGCTGCGCAATACGCTGACGCTTTCCTTTATCAATGTGCCGGTCACGCTGGTTGTCACCATTTCCCTGGGCTACCTGGCCGGCAGGGCGCGGCCCCTGTCCCCGGTTTACGAAAGCATGTACGCGCTGCCGGTGGCGGTTTCCATGTCCGCCGCGGCGCTGATCTTCAAGGTGCTCCTCAACCCGACGGCGGGGCTGGTCAATTACGTGTTCGGGCTGAACTGGGGCTGGTATCAGGACCGGCATACGGCCATGGCCGGCATCCTGCTCCTGACGGTCTGGATGGGGACGGGCCTGAACTTCCTGCTGTTTTTGAGCGCCTTCCGCGCGGTCCCCCGGGACCTGGCGGACTGCGCTTCGCTGGACGGGGCGCGGGAATGGCAGGTGCTTTGGTACATCCGCCTGCCGCTGGTCGCCCCGACCATCCTGTACGTCAGCTGCACCAACATGATCCAGGCCATGATGACCTCCGGCCCGATTCTGGTGCTGACCCAGGGCGGACCTTCCCGGGCGACGACCACCCTGATGTACATGATGTACACCTCCGGCTATTCCTCCTCCAACTATGCGCTGGCCGCCTGCGTGTCCCTGGTCACGTTCGCGCTGACCCTCGGCATCACGCTGGCGCTCTTTGCCCTGCAGGAAAGGAGGAGCGAATGAACGCGTCCCCTAAAAGCCGTTTATCCGGCATCCTGGCGCAGGCTTTCTGCCTGATGATCGGGTGCGCGGTGGTCTTCCCGGTGGTGTACGGGTTCCTGGGCGCCTTTAAGGAGCCGTCCGAATTCGCTTCCTGGCCGCCTTCCTTTCTGCCCCGCAGTTTTTTGAACTTCGAAAACTTCCGGTATGTTTTTACCGCCGTGCCCATGCTGCGCTACCTGTTCAATTCCCTGTATGTGGCGGTCATGGGGTCGGTGCTCCGCCTGGCGGCGGCGCTGCTGGCCGCCTACGCGATCGTCTTTTTCCGTTTTCCCGGCAGGAAGCTTTTTTTCGTGCTGATGCTGGGCACGATGATGCTGCCGGGCGACATCGTGCTGATCACCAATTACCGGACGGTCTCGTCCCTGGGGCTCACCAATACCTACTTGGGCATCATGATCGTCTCCCTGCTGGGCGCCAGCCAGATGTTCATGCTCCGCCAGAGCTTCAGCCAGGCGCCCAAGGCGCTGAGAGAGGCCGCGATGCTGGACGGCTGCGGGGATCTGCGGTTCATCGTGTCCGTGCTGATGCCCGTGTCCGTGCCGGTATTGGTGACGCTGTTCCTGCAGAGCTTTGTGGCCCTGTGGAACGTATACCTGTGGCCCCTGGTGATCACCAGCGCCGATGAGATGCGAACCGTCCAGGTGGGGATCGCCATGCTGACCACCTACGACGGGACCAACTTCCACACGGTGCTGGCCGGGGTCACCGTGGCCCTGGTGCCGATCCTGGTTCTGTTTCTGATTCTCCGCCGCCATATCAGCTCCGCCATGACGGCGGGCGCGCTGGTCGGGTGACCGGGGATTCGAATAAAAGGAGGAAACCGAAATGAAAAAAGCGATGTGTGCGGTGCTGTGCCTGACGATGATTTTTGCGCTGCTTCCGGCCTGCGCGGAAGCGGGAACGACAGAGATCGTCTTCTGGCATTCGATGACGGAAGAAGCGAAAACCCTGCTGGAATCCTTCGTGGAGGACTATAACAAAGGGGAAGGCGCGCAGAAGGGGATCAAAGTGACCGCGGTGTTCCAGGGCTCTTACGCTGATTCCGTAACCAAGATGAACAGCATCCTGAGCAGCGGCCAAACCGGCGAACTGCCCGATGTGATGCAGCTGGACGCCACCGGCAAAGCGTCTTATCTTCAGGCGGACGCCGCCTGGACGGTGGACGACATGGTCCTGGAATATCCGGACACCGACGTGAGCGCCATGCTGCCGGCGGCCATGATGAACTGGAACCTGGCCGGGACGCAGCTGGGCCTGCCCTTTGCCACTTCGACCACGGTGACCTATTACAACAAGACGGCCCTGGGCGGTCTGCCGCTGGACACCCTGGCGGACATCGCGGCGCTCAAGGGCAAGGTCAGCGAGACGACGGCGGACGGCGCGGCCGTCACGATCTACGCGGCGGTGCCCAACACGCCGACCCTGGCCAACTGGCTGGGCCAACTGGGCAGCGATGTCGTCACCAGGCGCAACGGCTCGGAAGGCATGGCGGACGCGCTGGCGTGCATCGACAACGGGGCGCTGGTCCGGTTCCTGACCGAATGGAAGGCGCTCTACGCCTCCGGCGCCCTGTTAAACGCCAGTGCGGACCGGGAGGCCTTCGCCGCCGGCCGGCTGCTGGTGATGACGAATTCCTCCTCTTCCGTCGCCGCGATCCAGGCGCTGGTGGGGGACCGCTTTGAACTGGGCGTCTGCGCCTATCCCCGGGTTCACGCGCAGGCGTCCGCCGGCGCCACCGTCTCCGGCTCCTGCCTGGTGATGTTCGACCAGGGGGAGGCCCGCCGCGCCGCCGCGAGGGACTTTGTGCTGTACCTGACAAGCGCGGAGGTGCAGACAGCGTTTGCCATGGGCACCGGCTATGTGCCGTCCAACGCCCTGGCCGCCCGGAGCGAGGCCTGGCAGGCGTTTGTGGCGCGGGAGCCGCTGTACGCGGTGGCGCTTGAGCAGATCCTGGCTACGCCGGATACCATGCGCAGCGTGACCGTGGGCCCCTCGGCTGATTTTTACTATGCCATCATGAACGATATTTCCGATATGCTGGTGAACGACCAGTCCCCGGAAGAGACGGCGGAGATCATGGAAGAAGACCTGGGCGGCCTGCTGTGGCAGTATGTCCGGGCCAACCCGTAAGCGTTTTTTGCCTGTCTGACAATGACGGAGGCTGTTCCATGGAAATATCGACCTCGACCAATATCTGCGCCTTTCAGCCGGGCCGGGAAAGGCTGCCGGTGGAATTCTCCATCGAGACCTGCGCGAAGGCCGGGTACCGGGTGCTGGACATCAACTTCTGCATGGGCCTGAACCCCGATTCGCCCATGCGCGGGGATGGCTGGGAAGCGTACGTCCGTTCCATCAGCGCCCTGGCCCAAAGCCATGGCATCCGCTTTAACCAGAGCCATCTGCCCTATTACGATGTGGATTCGGAGCGCGGCACGGAGCGCGCCCGGCAGATGGAGCAGTTGATCGAACGGAGCATCATCGGCTCCGCGATGCTGGGGGCGAAATGGTGCGTCACCCATCCATTTACCGCGCGGGAGGGAAAAGGCGTTTCCTCCGTATCCCTGGAAAAGAACTTGGAATACTTTGGCAGCCATCTGAAAACCGCCTGGTGCGCCGGCGTCGGCATCGCCCTGGAAAATGATTTTGAGTACCACACGGGGCAGCCCCGGGGTCGGGTCTACTGCGCGGCCATGGAGGAGCTGATCAGTCTGTGCGACGCGTTTTCGGACCCGGCCGTCGGCGTCTGCTACGACTTTGGGCACGCCAACCTGACGGGCGGCTTCCACCGGCATAACCTGAACCTGCTGGGCGGCCGCCTCAAGGCCCTTCATGTGCAGGACAACCACGGCGAAAAGGACGAGCACCTGATGCCCTTCTTCGGGTCCATCGACTGGAAGGACGCGATGGCGGGGCTGGCGGATATCCGCTTCCCCGGGGAGCTGACCTTCGAAATCCAGGAATGGGGGCGGTATCTGCCCCGGGAACTCAAATACATCGCCGCCGAGCAGTCCCTGGTCATCGGCCGCAGGCTGGCTGCATACTACGAAGAAGCGCTGCGGGAAAAATGAAAGCCGGCCGTTCTCCCTGAAAAAAACGGGCGGAAAAGCCGGTTCCGGAAGGGAATTCCGCAAAGAAAAACTTGATTCACGGCATCTGATATGGTAGAATATTACTGCAGGAGGTATATCAAAGATGAAATCTGTTACGTTGAAGCTTTCCCAGGCGGAAGAAATTAAGGAATTTGTCAATACGGTCAACCGTTACGCATATGAAATGGATCTGCGGGCCGGCAGGCATGTGGTGGACGCCAAGTCCATCCTGGGGATTTTCTCCCTGGATCTGTCCCGTCCGATCTCGCTGGAGATCTACTCGGACGACTGCGACGACCTGATGGAAGATATCAAGCGGTTCATGGTCTGACCGTCCGCCGGTCACGGCCCGGTACGCGCTGTGATTCAAACCAGTTTCTGACACCCGGCGTATCCCTGAAGGAAACCCTCCCTGCGCGCTGAATAGTTCGGGGAGGGTTTTTGACAACCGCCGGCGGAAAGGAGCAAACGCTTGCACCAGCACTTTACGACGTTGGAAAGTACGTATGTGAACCTGTTCGGAACGGGGGACAAGATCGCTTCTCTGATCGAGGAAGAGCTTCATGTGGAACTGCGGCCCCGGGACCAGCAGCTGGAAATCCTGGGCGAAAAGGAAGAGGACGTGCTGCTGGGCGCCCAGTGCGCCGAAAAACTGATGGCCCTGGCCGCCAAAGGGGAAAGCATCCAGCCGCCGCTGGTGCGCACGGTGGTCGCGCTGGCGCGCTCCGGGAGGCTCGCCGAGCTGGACACGCTGATGAGCCAGATCATCGCGGTCACCCACCGCGGCGCGCCGATCCGCTGCAAGACCCCGGGCCAGAAGGCCTATATCGATACCATCCGCCGTCGGGAGCTGACCCTGGCGGTCGGCCCGGCCGGCACAGGGAAAACCTATCTGGCCGTGGTGATGGCGGTCAACGCCCTCAAAAACCGTGAGGTGGACCGGATCGTTCTGACCCGCCCCGCGGTGGAAGCCGGGGAGAAGCTCGGCTTCCTGCCCGGCGATATGACCCAGAAGATCGACCCGTACCTGCGCCCGCTCTATGACGCGCTGTACGATACCATGGGGGCGGACGCCTATACCCGGCTGACGGAGCGGGGGGTGTTGGAGGTCGCGCCGCTCGCCTTCATGCGGGGGCGGACGCTGGCGCATTCCTTTATCATCCTGGATGAGGCGCAGAACACCACCCCGGAACAGATGAAGATGTTTTTGACCAGGATCGGCCAGGGGTCCCGCTGCGTGGTCACGGGGGACGTCTCCCAGATCGACCTGCCCAACGCCCGGCAGTCCGGCCTGGTGCAGGCGATGGAGGTGCTCGCGGACGAAAGCGCCGTGGGCATGGTCCGCCTGACGGAAGAGGACGTGGTCCGCCATGAACTGGTCCGGCGGATCGTAGCGGCCTACCAGAAGTACGAGGCAGCCCGGCAAAGGAGCTGAAAGAAATGAGCGATACCAGACCGGCCGGTTCCGCGTCCGGCAGAAGGAAGGATAAAAGCAGTGGCTTTTTCAGCACGCCCTCCGCGCAGTGCGCCCTGCTTTACACGGGCCTGACGGTGCTGATCACGGTCGTCTTCGTCATCAGCCTGATCCCGCAGAAATACCACCTTCGCGAGGGCCAGATTCCGACGGTAACGATTGCCTCCACCAAGGACGTGGTGGATGAAATCACGACCGAAGAAAAGAAAAATGAAGCCGCCAGGAACGTCGCCGTGGTCACCGACTATGACGACCAGGTCAAGGGCCGGGTGATGGCGAAGCTGGAGCAGATTCTCTCTGAGATGCGCTCCATCAACCAGTTCGCCCGCACGCTGGACAAGAAGGCCGGGGAAGGGTACACCAAGGAAGAACTCCGGTACGCGGGTTCCATGCTTTCCACCATGGTGCTGGCCGATTATCAGCTCCGGACGCTGATGGACACCAGCACCGAGGATTTTGAGTCCCTCTGCAACAACATGTACTCCGTCGTCGACAATACGATGAACGCCCACATCACGGAGGCGCAGCTGTCGGATACCATCAACAGCATCAGCACGATCATCGGCTACAAGCTGAACCCGCTTCTCCTTCAGAACGTGGTCCGCCCCGTGCTCCGGGAATGCATCGAGCCCAACGTCGTTCCCAACAAGGAAAAGACGGAGGAGGAACGGCAGAAAGCCCGGGACGACATCGATGCTGTGATGATCGCCCAGGGGCAGTACATCGTCATCAAAGGGGAAGGCAGGATCACCAAAAGTCAGATCGCGGTGCTGCGAAGCCTGGGCCTGATGGACGGCAATTCCACCAACCTGACCGGCTACCTGGGTTCTTCCGCCCTGGTGCTGATCATCATGTTTTTCCTGTACCTGGTGCTGGCGCACATTTCGGTGGGGCTCACCCGTACCTTCCGGCGGATGCTGATCCTCTGCCTGGTGACAGGGATCACGGTCCTTCTCTGCGCGGCGGCCAGGATGCTGCAGCTTTACCTGATGCCGGTGCTGCTGGCGGTGCTGCTGCTGACCACGCTGGATTCCCTGCGCGCCGGCCTGAGCGTCAACACCGCGCTGAGCGCGCTGATGCTCGTCTTTATCCTGGGCTTCAGCAACAACGATTCCATCGGGGTGATCCGCGTGGTGCTGATGACCCTGACCGGCGGCACCATCGCCGGGCTCATCATGCGCAAGAGCGGCAGCCGGGTCAAATCGCTGATCGCGGGCGCCGCGGCAGCCGTGGTCAATCTGGCGGTGATATTCGGCATCTCCATGATCACGGTGTATTCCTGGACGGATGTGCTGAACGACGCGCTGATCAGCATGGCCGGGCCGGTGCTGGCCGGCCTGCTGGCCATGGCGCTGCAGCCCCTGCTGGAAAGCTGGCTCAACCTGCCCACCGCCGTGCATCTGCTGGAACTGAGCAACCCGAATTCCCCGCTATTAAAGCGGCTGATGATCGAGGCGCCGGGCACCTACCATCACAGCATTCTGGTGGCCAACCTGGCCGAGGCTTCCGCGGAAGCGGTGGGCGCGGACCCGGTACTGGCCCGGGTGGGCGCCTATTATCACGATATCGGGAAACTGAAGCGCCCACAGTATTTCAGCGAAAACCAGTCCAACGGCGTCAATGTGCATGACCAGACGGAACCGGAAGTATCCGCCAGGATCCTGACCGCGCACCCTAGGGACGGGGTGGCGCTGGCCCGGGAGTACCGTCTGCCCCTGGAAATCCAGGCGATCATCGCCAATCACCACGGCAACAGTCCCGTCATGTATTTCTATCACAAGGCCGTGCAGCAGGCCGGCGGCAAACCGGTGGATATCAACGCCTTCCGCTATGAGGGCAACAAGCCCTCCACCAAGGAAGAAGCCATCATCATGCTGTGCGATACCATCGAGGCGGCGGTCCGCAGCCGCAAGGACAGCATGACCGAGGAGGAGCTGACCGGCTATATCGTCAAGCTCGTGCGCGGCAAGCTGTCCGACGGCCAGCTCAACAACGCGCCGCTGACGCTGCGGGATATCGACCTGATCTGCACCGCCTGCACGATCGTCCTCAAAGGCGTCAATCACGAGCGGGTTTCCTACCCGGGCGACAAAAAGCCCGGGCACCGGCCCACCGCGCCCAGGACAGACCGGCCCGCCCAGCGGCCCATCCGGCCGGATACCCGGCCCGTGCCGGTGGTTCCTCCGGCGGCGGTCAAAACGGCCGCGCCGGTTGTTCCCGTCCCGCCCTCCCCGGAGAGCATGATGGTGGATGAGCTGCTGCAGAATCAGCCCAAGCCAGAAGAAATCGAAACGGAAAACGCGCCCGGGTTCATCCAGCCCGGCCGGGACCCGAACGAGGACCTGAACGAGAAAACGCCGGACAGCGAACCGGCCGACGAGGAAACAAACAACGAATGAAGCTGGATATCGAATGGAATCCCGCCGTACGGGACGCGCTGGCCGCTCAGACGGAAGCGCTGATGGCCCGGGCGGGGGAAGCGGCACAGCGGGCGGAGCAGGTCTCCGTGCCGCTGTGCGTGCATGTGTATCTGACGGACGATGAGGAGATCCGGCTGCTCAACCGGGACCACCGGGGGATCGACCGGGCCACCGATGTGCTGAGCTTCCCGGAGGTTTCCTACGCCCCCGGGAAAACGGCTGGCCGGGCCGAAAAGCGGCTGCTGCGGGAATATGACCCTCAGGAGGGCGCCTGCTTCATCGGGGATATCGTGATTTCCCTGCCCCATGCCCGGGCGCAGGCGGCGGAATACGGGCACAGCGCGGAAAGGGAGCTGATGTACCTGCTGGTGCACGGCCTGTTCCACCTGTTTGGGTACGACCATATGACGGACGACGAAAAAAGGAGCATGAGGACCATGGAAGAACAGGCGCTGAACAGCATCGGGATGGGCAGGATCACGGATGAGGAACTGGTGGAGCTGGCCAGGGAAGCCATGCTGCGTGCTTACGCGCCTTACTCCCATTTCCGGGTCGGCGCGTGCCTTTTGACGAAGGAAGGCCGGGTCTATCAGGGCTGCAACATCGAGAACGCTTCCTACGGCGCCACCAACTGCGCCGAGCGCACCGCGCTTTTCAAGGCCGTCTATGAGGGAGAGCGGGCGTTTACCCGCATTGCCATTTACGCCGAAAAGGACCTGGCCTGGCCTTGCGGCATCTGCCGGCAGGCGCTGTTTGAGTTTTCGCCGGATATGACGGTGATCGTCGCCTGCGGGGACAGGAGGGCCTCCGCCAGACTCAGCGACCTGCTGCCCAACGGCTTCGGCCCCTCCAACGGGACAAGCGAGTATCTTGGAAAGGAAAACTGATTCATGCAGGAACAAGCGTTTCATTCCGGCTTTACCGCCATCGTTGGTTCGCCCAACGCCGGGAAATCCACCCTCATCAACCGGATGGTAGGGGAAAAGATCGCCATTGTTTCCAATAAACCGCAGACCACCCGTTCCCGCCTGATGGGCGTGATGAACCGGGACCGGACGCAGATCGTCCTGGTGGACACCCCCGGCGTCAACCGGCCCAGGAACCGGCTGGGCGAATTCATGGAAGCGTCCGTGAGCGAGGCCATGAAGGGCATCGACGCGCTGATGGTGGTGCTGGACGCCTCCCACGTGACGGAGCGGGACCGGCAGCTGATCCGGGATTTCTCCGAAAAAAAGGTGTACAAGGTGCTGGTTTACAACAAGCTGGACCTGGTGACGCCGCAAAAGCTGCTGGAGGTCATGGCGGAGTTCGGGGAGCTGCCGTACGACAGCTTTATCCCGGTCAGCGCCGCCAACGGCGACGGGGTGGAAGAACTGATCGCGGACCTGTGCGCGCACATGCCCGAAGGGCCCCGCTATTTCCCGGAGGATATGGTGACCGACCAGCCCGAGCAGGTGCTGTGCGCGGAGTTCATCCGGGAAAAGGCCCTGCTCCATCTGCGGGAGGAGGTGCCCCACGGCATCGGCGTGGAGATCCTGCGGTTTGAAAAGCGGAAGAACGTGACGGAGATCGACGCCACCATGTACTGCGAAAAGGATTCGCACAAGCGGATCATCATCGGCAAGGGCGGGCAGACGCTCCGGCAGATCGGCCAGGAAGCCCGGGAAGACATGGAAGCCCTGTTCGGCTATCACATTTTCCTGCAGCTGTGGGTGAAGGTCCGGCCGAACTGGCGCAATTCCGCGGAGGACCTGAAGACCCTTGGCTACACCATCGACTGAGGAGGACGGCAGATGATACCGACCGGGAAATACCTGTATGTGGATACGCAGGGACGGACGCTGCGCCTGTTTAACCAGCGCTGCCGCGAATGGACGCAGGATTACGGCTATCAGGGCGCCTATGCTTCCCTTTCCAGCTCCGGGTGCGGCGTTTTTTCCATCGGCAACGCGGTGTGCTTCCTGAACGGGATCCGCGTGGACGCCGGCGCGCTGGCCGCTTTTTCCATGGAAAACGGCGGCCGGGGGGACGACGGGACGGACCGGCCCGCGCTGCTTTCCGCCCTGGAGGAAAAAGGCTGGGCCAGACGGTACGGTTTTTCCTACAAGGGGGACGGTTTGCGCAACGACCTGGACACCCTGTACCGGCACCTGCTGGACGGCGGCGCCGGTCTTGGCAACCTGCGGGTGGGCCATATCGTCGCCCTGGCGCAGGCGCGGGAAAAGGACGGCGAAAAGCAGGTCCTCGCCCTGGACCCTTACAGTGAGACCAATGACGCCCGGATCGCCCCGGCCGTGCGGGAAACGGTTCCCGGCAGCGAAGTGATTTCCGCGGTGCTGAACGAAAAAGGCGAGCCGGTTGGCTATCAGCTGACCTATGCCATGTACTGGATGCCCCTTGCGCACGTGCACGATTTCAACCTCCTTCACCGGGAGGACGAGGCATGAGCGGGCGCGGATACGGCGCCGCCGTCCGCCTTGCGGCGTGGCTCGTCTGCCTGGTTCTGCTTTTTTCCGTCCCCGCCCTCGGCGCTCTTGGGGAAGAAACGGCGGAAGGCAGCGTCCGCGTGCTGATGACCCAGCTGGCGCTGACGGACACCGCGAAGCTGCTGCTGGACGGCAGCTATACCTGCGGGGAGATGGCCTTTCAGCAGGGCAGCGAGGTGACGCTGCAGGTCCGGGACGGGTCGATTTTCCTGTTTTACAGCGGCATGGTGCGGGACATGGGCAGGCAGGCCGTCTTTGTGCGCCATCTGCTGCCGGACCGGCAGCTGAACGGCATCCGGGTGAACGGCGCCTACCCGCTGTACTGCGGGGATATGCTGTTTGACGTTTCTTCGGGCGGGCTGCTCCGATGCGTCGCCCGGCTGGAAGTGGAGGAATATCTGCTGGGCGTCCTGCCCTACGAGATGAGCAGCGCCTTCCCGGCAGAGGCCCTCAAGGCCCAGGCGGTCGCCGCCCGCACCTACGCCCTGACCCATCTGTATCCCGACCGCGCGTACGACGTGGAAGACAACACGAACGACCAGGTCTACGGCGGAATCACCTCCGATACGTCGGTGATCCGCAAGGCCGTCAGGGATACGGAGGGCATCTGCGCGTTCTATCAGGGCCAGATGGTTCCCTGCTATTACGGGGCCAGCAACGGCGGCCTGGTGGAGAGTATCGAAAAGGTCTGGGGCACGGGCAATGTTCACGGTTATATCCGCCGCAAAAACGACCCGTATGACCTGAACAACCCGGAAAGCCCGGTGATGGTTTATTCCATTCCCAAACAATGGAAGGAGGATGCTTCGGGCGAACTGCTTGATTTCCTCCGGACCAGGCTTCAGAAGGAACTGACCGGGCGCGGGGTGCAGGCCGAAGCCGAAAACATCCGCGTCCGCGAGGTGACGGCGGTCTCCCTGGACAACCCGACGGACGCCGGCAGCCGGATCTATCAGACGCTGAAGATTACCGTCCTGGTATCCGTCCGGCGCACGCTTCCGGAGGAAGACGGGGAAGAGGAATTAACGGACGAAATCTTCCCGGAAGAAACGCCTGAGGGAGAACAGCCGCTTTCCGATACGGAAATACCGGAAATCACAAAGGAGCCTGCCCCGGAAAACACCCCGCAGCCTGTCCCGGAAAGCACGCCGTCCGCGGCGCCCGTCCCGTCCCCTTCCCGGGCCCCGGCGGAAGAATGGCGCGCGCTTTCGGAGCCCGTGACCCTTTCCATCCCGTATTTCGGGGAGGCGGAAAGCGCTTTCTCCCTTTCGATCAACGGCAGCAACAACGAACTGGTGACCGTGCGGGAAACCGGCAAAGCCTTCGTCCTGGAAGCCCGGCGCTTTGGCCACGGGGTGGGCATGAGCCAGCGCGGGGCGCAGTGGATGGCGGCCAAAGAAGGCTGGAGCTACCGGCAGATCCTGCATTTTTACTATCCGGACGCCGTGCTCAAGCGGGTCCGCTATACCTATCGGACGGCGGACGCGCTGACCTCCGTTTTCCTGTCCACGCCCGCGCCGCCGGCTACGCCCACGCCCCGGCCCACGCTGATGCCCGTCGTGCTCCGCGCGGGCGAAAGAAAGGTGATCGTGGACAGGGTCTCCACCGATTCCACCCTGAACCTGAGAAAGGAAGCCAACACCACCTCGGAGGTCCTGACCAGGCTGTACTACGGGCAGGAACTGGCCGTGATGGAGGATTTGGGAGACTGGCTCCATGTCCGCACCGAATCGATGGAAGGCTATGTGATGAAGAAATACGTCAGCGAAAAACAGGAGGAAACGGATGCCGGATCAGAAGATCGTGACGCTGTACACTGACGGCGCGTGTTCCGGGAACCCCGGTCCGGGCGGCTGGGCGGCTGTGCTGACATTCGGCGGGAAAGAAAAAGAGATGTCCGGCTCCGCCCCGGAAACCACCAACAACCGCATGGAGCTGCTGGCTGTCATCTGCGGGCTGGGCGCGCTGAAAAAGCCCTGCCAGGTGGAGGTGTATTCCGATTCCACCTATGTGGTGGACGCGGTGTCCCGGCACTGGCTTTCCGGCTGGATGAAAAACGGCTGGAAGACGTCGGCCGGCACGGCGGTCGCCAACCAGGACCTCTGGATGATGCTGACCGACCTGCTCCGGTATCACCAGGTGCGGTTCCTGAAGGTCAAGGGCCACGCGGAGGATGAGATGAACAACCGGTGCGACGCGCTGGCCCGGGGCGCAATCCGCAAGTATCTGGACTGGGAAAAGGCGCAGGGGCAGTGATGGAACGCCTGCCGTTATTCATCCTCTGGGCTGCGGTCTCCGGATTGTCCGTATGCGCCGCCGCGGACGCGCGGGCGAGGCTGCGCTGCTGGTTTTACAGCGCCCTGGAATATACCCAGGCTTTTCTGCTTGAAAAGAACGCCCGTTTCCCTTTTTCCTTCCCGCTCAGCCCGGCGGTGTGGGTGGACGGGTATTTCCCGCAGGACAGGCGGCGCCTGCTGCTGATCCAGCTGATTGGCTTTTTACTGCCGGTGCTGTCCTTCGCGGCGTGGCTTGTTCTTGGACTTTCCATGGCCTTGACCGCGGCGGTTCTGCCGGCTGCGCTGCAGCTTTCCTGCCTGCTGGTCCAGGCGCGTTCCCGGGTCACCGGGACGGACGGGCAGCGGCACGAACGCTTTAACCGCTTCGCCCCGCTGCCGGTGTCTGCCCGGAAGCAGGCGGATAAGGAAGCGGCCGATACCTTCATCACCCCGCTGGGCCGCCGCTTTTTCCCGGACCGGCCGGAGCCGGGCCTTTCCGGAGAAAACACGGTGCGGGACCGGGAACTGACCGGCCGCCTTTCACGCTTCTGAAATGCGGCGAAAACACAAATTCTAATCCGGTCAAATTTTTTTCCGGAGGCCTTGATTATTTGTTGAACCTGTGATAATATACTTGTGTTTGACTTAAGGAGGTTTTTGCAATGATCGTATTACAGATTCTGATGGCTGTCGTCGCTGTCGTTTTGATTGTTTCCGTTATGCTTCAGGATGGTGACAACGAAGGCATTACCGCACTGGGCGCCAGCACCGGCAACAGTGAAACCTTTTTCGGCAAGAACCAGACCAGCACCCTGCAGGGCAAGCTGGCGCTGATCACGAAGATTTCCGCCGGCGTTTTCGTGGTGCTGGCCGTCGTCATCCTGATCATCAGTGCCAGGGTTTAAGACGGACGTCTGACAGAAATGGAAAAGGGCTGCAACCTGCTGAAGGTCCAGTCCTTTTTTTCATCATAACGGGGAAGGGTTATGTTCTTTGAAAAGGATTACATTCTCCGGGTGATCGAGCAGATCGGGGATTTTTTCCGCCGGCTGACGGAGCTTGCCTCCCGGGCGGACCAGCGGGCGGCGCTGGACCGTTTCTGCCGGGAGCGCTGCCTTTGCTCCCTGGACGGCGCCAGGGCGCTGGATACGGGAACGGCGGCGGAGCTGATGAACGAAACGACCCGCTTTCTTCTGAGCGAGGTCCTGTATCTGGACGGCATGCTCCTCAGGGCGGATGAGGAAAAGACGCGTTCATACCTGAAAGCGCTGCGGCTGCTTTCCGGGCTGTCCGGTGACGGCCCGCTTTGCATGGAGCGTTCCCCGCGGCTCAAAGAACTGGCCGGCCTGTGCCGGGACGAAATGACCGGGGAGGATCATCTTGCCTGCGCGTCGTTTTTTATGAACGGCGGCCGGTATGACGCCATGGAAGACATGATATTCTTTGGCGCTGAATGCGAAGGGAACACGGAAGACCGTATCGCCCGCGGCCTGGACATGATGTACAACGCCCGGGTGATGCCGGATGAAACGCTGATCCTGGGCGGCCTGCCCCGGGAGGAACTGGAAAGCGGCATCGCGGAGCTTACTCATATGCTGGAGGAATACCAATGATTGTGCTGAACGCGCAGCATCTGTCCAAGGCGTTCGGGGGAAACACGGTCCTTTCGGACGTTTCCCTGACGCTTCAAAATGGGGACAGGATCGGCCTGGTGGGCGTGAACGGCTGCGGCAAAACCACCCTGCTCAGGGTGCTGTGCGGGGAACTCAACGCGGACGGCGGGAGCGTTTCGATGGCCAAGGACGTCAAAATCGGCTACCTGGCCCAGCAGAATCACCCGGTGCCCGGCATGACGGTCTACGATCTGCTCAGGAGCGTGTTCGATCCCGTCCGGGAGATGGAAAAGAAACTGCGCGGGCTGGAAGAAAAAATGGCCCAGACCCGGGATGAAACGGAGCTCAAACGCCTGGGGGAAAGCTACCAGCGCCTGAACACCGCCTTTGAGGAGGCGGGCGGCTACTACTGGCAGTCCTCCATCCAGGGGGTGCTGAAGGGCCTCGGCTTTACGGAAGAGATGCAGCACCAGCAGACCGCCGTTCTGTCCGGCGGGGAACTGACCCGGCTTCATCTGGGCCGGCTGCTTCTGCAGCAGCCCGATATCCTTTTGCTGGACGAACCGACCAACCACCTGGACCTGGAGGCGCTGAGCTGGCTGGAAACCTATCTGGCCGAGTACCGGGGCAGCGTGCTGGTGGTTTCCCATGACCGCTATTTTCTGGATCACGTCTGCAACGGGATTGTGGAAATGGCCTTCGGCGTAACGGAGCAGTATCCGGGGAATTACACCAGGTATCTGGACCTTCGGGCGGAGCGCTGGCTGACCCGGGAGCGCGCCTACGACGCCCAGCAGAAGGAAATCGCCCGGCAGATGGAGATCATCCGCAAGCTCCGGGCTTTCAACCGGGAAAAGTCGATCAAGCGGGCCGAAAGCCGGGTCAAGATGCTGGACAAGATCGAACTGCTGGACCGGCCCGAGGAAGAAAAGCAGATTTTCTTTCATTTTACCGCCGCCCGGCGGACCGGGGACGATGTGCTCCGGGTACGGGGGCTTTCCAAGCGTTATGACGGGCGGACCGTCTTTGAGAACGTGACGTTTGACCTGTACCGGGGGGACCGGGTGGCGCTGATCGGCCGGAACGGCATCGGCAAAACGACCCTCTTCCGCTGCCTGATCGGCGAGGAGGCGCCGGACCTGGGCGCAGTGATCGAAGGGGCCAACTTGGATATGGGGTATTACGACCAGCATCAGAAGGGCTTGCACGACGCGAAAACCATCCTGGACGAGGTCTGGGACGAATTCCCCCGGATGGATCAGACCGCCGTGCGCAGCGCGCTGGGCCAGTTCCTGTTTACGGGGGAGGACGTGTTTCAGGAGATCCGCTCCCTTTCCGGCGGAGAAAAGGGCCGGGTAGCCCTGACCAAGCTGATGCTCCGGAAGGACAACCTGCTGCTGCTGGACGAGCCCACCAACCACCTGGACATGAACAGCCGCGAGGTGCTGGAGGAAGCGCTGGACGGGTTTGAGGGGACGATCTTCGCCATCTCCCACGACCGGTACTTTATCAACCGTTTCGCCAACAAGGTGATGGAGATGACGCCGGAGGGCGTTGTGCTGTACCAGGGCAATTACGACGATTACCTGGCGGAAAAGGAAAAGCTGGCCGCCCCGCAGGACGCCTGGGTGCAGGCCGGCATGACGAAGACGGAATTCAGAAAGGTCCGTCAGAAGGAGAACGGCAGCAAACTGCAGAAAAAGCAGCTGGAAGCCGCCCTGCGGGAAGCCGAAAAACAGGTGGAGCGCGCGGAGCAGGAACTCAAAGACTATGAAGCGTTCCTGGCCGGGCCGGACGCGTACGCAAAGCCCGGCAGCGCGGAAACAAACGCCTGGGAATACCAGCGCCTGCAAAAGCAGCTGGAGGACGCTTACGCCGCGTGGGAACAGGCGGCCGAGGACGCGAACGGATAATCCCGGTCCGCCGCCGGTTATCAATAATACATAACAGAATAAGCGCCGGACGCGCAGCCTTCCTTAAGGCGAATGTCCGGCGCTTGTGTTTTTGGGTCCTTCTTTTCGGTTCCCGCGTTAAAGGGATACGAACCTCGCTTCGTGGGCCGAAAGCGGGAGAAACCGGTTCAGGAAATCTTCCTGCCGGAAGATCAGCGTTTCCGTCGGGATCAGGGGATGGAAAGCGAGATGCCGGGCGCTCAGCAGCTTTTGATCCAGAACCAGCTGCACCCGGCGGTCCGTGTCGAACAGCAGGGCCAGCGGGGTCACCGCGCCGGAGGAGACCCGCAGCATCCGTTCAAGATGGTCATCCCCGGCAAAGGACAGGCGGGACACCCCGATCGCTTTGGAAAAAACCGCGGTCCGGAACGGTTCAAAGGGAGAGCAGACGTACAGATAAAAGCAGGTCTGCTGCCGGTTGCACAGGAAGATGTTTTTCGGCATCACCGTGTCCTGGGAAAGGGTCTGCACCCGGTAGCAGTCCTCCATGGTCCGGACCGGCTCATGTTCATGCCGCTCATAGGGGATCTGATGCCGGTTCAGCGTGTCGGTCAGCAGTTTGTATTCCTCAGTATACATTTTTCAGCCTCTCCGGCGCGTGGCATTTTTTGCAGGGCATCAGGGTGCGGTAGGAGGGGTCGTCCAGGCTGGCGTAGGGGAAGCTCGCGGTCAGCGGCAGCCATTCGGGGCTCATGGAGCTGCAGTTGGGATCGACATGGTAATACTTGCCCCTGCCCGCGGCGTTGTAATACAGCTGCATGGCCGGGTTGACCGTGGGCGCCGGCGTGGGGGAGGGCGTCATGTTGGCCAGCAGCGCGCTGTGCTGTTCAAAGCTTTCGCTTTCCTCGGTGATCACGCCGATGCTGTTCAGGGAATCCGGGTCCACATACCAGGTGTCGTTGGAGCGGACCATCATGATCTGGTACCGCCTGGAGGTGCTGGTGCCGTTGGTGTTGTTGAAATTGGCGATGATCATGATCGGCCGGGAATTGTCCGTATTGGTGCCGTAGACCTGCTCGACGATGTAGCTGGTGGGGGTGGCCAGGGCCCGGAGATTAAAGAGGCTGGCGCCCGGGTTTTCCTGGTTGTCGATCCAGGTGGGGGAGCACATGGCCAGCATCTTTTCCTGGTCGTCCATCGCCCAGGCGGTCATGAACTCTTCCAGCCTGTACTGGGCGGCGGAGATGGGGATATCGGTGGCCTGCGGTTCCTCGGTCGGCTCGCTGTTCTGGTTCTGCGCCTGCGCCTGTGCCTGCGCCTGTTCTTCAGCCCGTGCCTGAATGTCGGTCAGGGAGGGGGTATCCAGCACGTTGTTCTGGGAAAAAATGGCATTGGAATCCACGCGGCTGACGGTTTTTTTGATGATGGTTCCGGGCGTATTGATGATGATCAGGGCCACCA
>CAMJXZ010000023.1 GCA_946409855.1 uncultured Clostridia bacterium
CTGGGCATTGATCTGGGTACCTCGAACGTCCTGATTTACGGGCGCAACCGGGGCATCATCTTCAAGGCCCCTGCGGTGATCGCCCTGAACCGGGACACCAATGCCGTCATTGCCATCGGGGAGGACGCCCACAAAATGCTCGGGCGCGCTCCCGGCAGCATCATCGTCAAACGCCCCCTCAAAGGCGGCGTCGCCGGGAAAAACCTTTCCCTGGTCGGCGTCATGCTGCTGCAGTTCGTCATCGAGGCAAACGGCAAACACATGTTCCAGGGGCCCCGGGTCATCATGTCCGTTCCTCCCGCGCTGAACGAGACGGAACGCCGCGCCATTACCGCCAGCCTGTTTGAGTCCGGCGCGCGCCGCACGCAGATCATTTCCAGGCCCATCGCCGCCGCCCTGGGGGCGGATTTGCCCATCGGCGAAACCTACGGCGAAATGATCGTGGACATCGGGGGCAGCATCACCGATATCGCGGTCATTTCCATGGGCACCTGCGTGATCAACGAGAGCATCCCCATCGGGGGAGACAGTTTTGACGAGGCCATCATCCGCTACGTACGCCGCAAGCACAACCTGCTGATCGGCGAGATCACGGCCGAGGAGGTCAAAACCCGCATCGGCTCCGTCATGCCCCGCCGGGACCCGCTGTACCTGGACATCACCGGGCGGGACCTGCTGAGCGGCCTGCCCAAGACCCTGCGCATCACGTCGGACGAGGTGCTCGAAGCCCTGGACGACCCGCTGCAGGAACTGATTGAGGTCATTCACAGCGTGCTGGAGCGCACCCCCGCCGAGCTGGCCGCCGATATTTTTGACAGCGGCATCGTCTTTTCCGGCGGCGGCGCGCTGCTGGAAGGCCTGAGCGACGCGGTCAGCATCGCGCTGAAAATCGGCTGCCGGATCGCCGATTCCCCGCAGGAATGCATCGCCCGCGGCTGCGGCCTGACGATGGAGAAATTCAACGAGTACAGCCGGTACCTGGTTTCCGGCCGGAAAAAGAACCGCGGCGCCCAGCGCTGACGGTCCCGGCGGACGGATGAGGACAAACAGCTTTAGGAAGGGGGAGTCTTTCGTGAAGCGCGCGGCGCTGGCCTTCTTCATGATCCTGTGCCTGTGTACGGCGGCGCCGGCCCTGGCGGACAAAACGGCGACGGTCATCGCGGTGGACGCTTCCTCCTGGCTTTCCGGGGATGATCCCACGGCCTTCCTGCCGGAAAAGATGCTCGACGACGACGAGTGGTCCGCCTACGCCTTCTCCTTTACCGCGGCCCAGCCGGGCTCGGACATGCTCTGGTTCACCTTTTCCGCCCCCACCGCCGTCAACAGCCTGTGGATCAAAAACGGTTTCTGGGGAAACGGCCTGAACACGGTGTACGGCAGTGTCCGGGAGGCGGCGGTCGCTTTCCGGTACGGATATGAGGCGGATTACAGGGACGAAATCATCATCACCCTGCCCGACGATCCCGTCCGGCTGGATTACTCAAAGGCCAGCCTGGGGGATCACCGGAACGTTTCCGCCGTCCGGGTCCGGATCCTGAGCATCTATTACGGCCAGGTTTTCCCGTACGAAGCGGGCATCACGGAGCTCCGCTTTGTCGATATGCAGGCGTCCGCCGCTCCACTGTACGGCAAGGCCACGATGAACTTGGCCACCCGCACCGGCCCCGGCACCCAGTACGACGGCGCGGGCACGTACTTTGTCAAAGGGGAATCCATCCGCGTGCTTTCCCGCGCGTGGGACAGCCGCAACAGCATCTGGTGGGTCAAGTGCGAGATCCCTTACCGGAAAGAGATCCGGGTGCTGTGGACAGGCTATAAACGGTTCGACAGCAAAACGCTTCCCCTGGAAAGCATCCCCATTGAGGACCCGTCCAACTACCGCACCACCAGGACGCCTACGCCCCGTCCCACTTCTTCCACCTCTTCTTCGGGCGGGCTGTACGGCCTGGCCACGACGAGGCTGTCCACCCGCACCGGCCCCGGCACCCAGTACGAAGACGGCGGCACCTACAACGTTTCCGGCCAGTACATCCGCGTCCTTTCCCGGGCGTGGGACAGCCGCAACAGCATCTGGTGGGTCAAATGCGAGATCCCGTACCGCGGTTCCGTCCGGGTGCTGTGGACGGGCTACAAACGCTTTGACGCGAGCACCCTGCCGCTGGAAAGCATCCCGATCGAATAAAGCCGGACGGCATACCGCCCGGTACATCACATCCGCAGCAAAACGCTCCCCCCGGCCCTTCCGCCGTTTCCTCTCCGGCGGCAGGCTGTTGGGGGAGCGTTCTTCGTTTGCTGCAGGGTGTACCTTGTTCAGTCTTCCGGCTCAGGCTGTCCTGAGAGTTTTTGCCGGCACAGGTACTGGTATTCCGCGGCCTCGACGCACAGCTCCAGCGCGGGCACATCTTCCCGCAGGGGCAGCGCTTCGGCCAGCCTGGCCCAGGCGGCCCGGAACCGGCCGTACAGCGCCTCAGTATCCGGGGCGCTTTCCTCTTCCGCCGGGTGCAGCAGGCGGCGCAGGTTCTCCAGCGAAACCACCTGCTTGAGCACGGCGATCATCAGCAGCTGGGCCAGCGCGGCCCGGCCGTATTTTTTGCCCTTCGGGCGGTCCATGATCCCGGCCTTGACGTAGCTGTTGACCATGCCCGCCGTCAGTTCCACCGGCACAAAGCGCTGGGTATACAGGAGCATCTGGTCCATATAGAGCCCGAAATCCGGCAGGGCATCCCACGCGGGGGGGCATTCCGGCAGCTGATCCGTCATCGCGTTCGTTCCGTCCTTCCTTCCGGCGGTTCTGATTACAGAGCCCGGAGTACAGATATCATAACATATCTCACCAAAACAGGCAAGCGGATTCTTCTTGACAAAATATTAATATTGATGTAATATAGAATTGAATTTTAGATTATGAAGGGGTTGATTCCATGTTCGTCAAGAATTCGTTTGTTCTTTGGGGGGATTCCATCGGGAAAGGCGTGGTATACAGCCCGGAAAGAGGCCGCTACTGCCTGACACCGGAGCGCTGCGCGCGTCTGGTCAGCGATAAGGGGATCCGGCTGACGAGCTATGCCCGCTTCGGCGCCACCATCCGGGAAGGCTTCGCGGACTTCCTGAAGGAAAAAACGGAGCCCGGCAGCGCCGTCCTGATCCAGTACGGCGGCAACGACTGCGATTTGGACTGGCAGGCCGTCTCCGACCGCCCGGACGTTTTCCACGACGGGAAGACGCCGCTCCATGAGTTTGGCCTGCTGCTGCGCCGTTTCGCGCAGGAGGCGCGGGCGCGGGGCGGTCTTCCGGTGCTGGTACTGCCGCCGCCGCTGTATTCCGCCCGCTACTTCGCCTGGGTTTCCCGGGGCAGGAATCAGGACGCGATCCTCCGGTATCTGGGGGACGTCGAGCACATCGGCCGCTGGCACGGAACGTACGTGGAAGCCATCCGGGCCGCCGCGCGGGACACGGACAGCCCCCTGCTGGACTTTCACACGCCCTTCCTCCGGGCGATGAACTACCCGGCCCTCATGTGTGAGGACGGGATCCACCCCTCCCGGGAAGGGCAGCGGCTGATGGCGGAAACCGCGCTGGAAAAACTGGACGCCCTCGCCCCGGCGCTTTTGTCCCTGGGGGCGACGGCGTAAAGCGGCCTCATCCGACGTTCCCGATGAACAGCAGGACGCCGCACACCACCAGCAGCACCGCGGCGCACCGCCGCACGGTCTGCTCCCGGACTTTGCCCGCGAAGCGGATGCCCAGGAACAGCCCCAGCCCCATCGCCGGATACAGGGACAGGGCCCGGAGCAGCACGTCTTTTGTCAGCAGCCCCGTCAGCAGATAGACCGGCAGCATCACCAGGTTGCCAGCGGTAAAGATCGCCGACATGTTGGCCTTGAGCGTCCGGCTGTCCGGGATCACCCGGCCCATCACCGCGGCCAGCAGCACCCCGATGCCGAACAGCCCATTGATCACCCCGGAAACGCCGGTCAGCGCCAGCACCGCCCATTTGGGCGGTGTTTTTTGCGCGCCTTCCCTCCGCAGCAGCATGTCCGCCCCCAGCAGCGCGATCACGATCCCGCACAGCACCTTGAGGGCCCGGCTGTCCATGTTCCTGAGCAGCAGCACGCCGGGGATCACCGCCAGCATGGTGATCAGGGCCCCGGACAGCCACAGCTCCGTCTTCAGGTATTTCCGGTGCTTGACGGTCAGGGCGATATTGGCCGGAAACGTCAGCACATAGTCCACCGGCGTCAGGTCGGTATTATCCAGCGCCAGCGCCATCAGCCCGGTATGGATCGGGGAATTGCCGAACCCGGCCACGCCCTTGACGAAATAGCCCAGCGTCACCACGGCAAACCACATCGCGTACAGCATCCGCAGCCTCCCTCTTCAAACGAAAAGTCACGACGATTGTATCATAAACCGCCCGTTCGCGCCAGATATCCTCCAAAGAAAGTGCCGGCCTCCTCCGGGAGATCTTCTGCAAATGGTCTTCATCGTGAGATCCGTTCTGTCCCGGAAAATAAAAAACCGGAGCGCCACAGCGTTCCGCCGTGCCGCTCCCGGTATGATGGATGGGAGATGGGTGATGTGTTATGCCGCTCTCATGGGGATGTACAGGTAGGTGTTCGCGATGATCAGGTTGCGGTGCTTGATCTGGGGGTTGACCCGCAGAATGGCGTTCATCGTGGTGTGGAACGCTTTGGCGATCCGGATCAGGGTGTCGCCGGGCTGGATCAGGTAGAGCGTGCAGCCCGCCTTGGCCGCCGGCTTTTTGACGCGGCCGCCCGCGATATTGCCCATTTCGTCCAGAGAGATTTCATTTACTTTCATCATTTCAAATTCAGACATGGTATTGTCTCCTTTCATTTATCTGCCAGCTGATGTTTTTTCTTCTTCTTTGGGAAGCTGCTGTCATTTGCGCTTCCTTAAGTTGATACGCTCCTTTTCCCGGGACGGCAGTTTCCCGCCGGGTTTTTCGCGTCTTTTTTTCCGGTCTTCTTTCATCAGCCGCAGGCGGACCTGCATCCGCTCCAGGGGAGACATCGCCTGCCGGAGCGCTTCCCACGCGCCGACAAACAGGGACAGGCTCATCGGGTGCTCGCCGTAGACCTCCCCGCTGTAGGAGGCAAAGGCTTTGGTCAGGGGGATGTTCGGGTAATACGGCTGGATCCGGTGGACGTACTCGTCCAGGGTTTCCCCGGGATTCCGTCCGTGGCCGGTGGCCGTGAGGCCTTCTTCCAGCGCGGTATACAGGATGAGGGCGCCCCGCTGGGGCTGCCGGCGGGCGGCGCGCACGGGCTCCGTCCGGAACAGGCAGATGAGCAGCCGCGTCAGCGCGGCCGCCGGCAGGATCAGCAGCGCCCACAGCCAGCTGAACGTCCCGCCTTTCGGTTTCGTCCGGCCGGGCGGCGGGTCCGTCGGGCCGGGGGACGGCGCGGGGCTGGGCGTCTGGAAAGCCTCGCCCTCGGGTTCCCCTTCCTCATCCGGGATTTCCGAAGGCGCCGGGGTCGGCGTCGCGCGGTCCGGACGCGGCGTCTCTTCGTCCTGCGGGGGGTCCGGCAGTTCGTTTCCGCCGTTCTGCCGCGGGTCGTCGTCCCAGACGGTTTCCTCATTGCCCGGGGTAGCGTCCAGCGTCAGCCAGCCGAACCCCTTCAGATAAACTTCCGTCCAGGCGTGGCCCATCTTCCCGGTGACCACGGTGTACCCGCTCTCATCCGGCTGCACCAGATATCCCGCGACAAAGCGTGCCGGGATCCCCTGCAGGCGGCACAGCAGGGTCATCGCGGTGGCAAAATAGGTACAGTAGCCCTTCTTTTCCCGCAGCAGGAACCAGCTGACAAAATCCGTGTTGGGCGGCGGATCGGATACGTCCAGGGTATAGGGGAACGATTCACGGAGCCAGTTCCGGATGGAGATCGCCCGCGCCAGCAGGTCCTCCTGCCCGCCGGCCGCCTGAAAGGACAGCTCGGTCACCGCGCTGTTCAGCCGGACAAAATCCGGCACGGTCAGATATTTTTCCAGGATTTCGGCGTAATCCGGGTCCTCTTCCGACGCCGCTCTCCGCACCCATTCCTTCGTCCGGCTCCGGTCGGCAAGGACCGGCAGATACCGGACGGTATAGCTGTCCCCCGCCTGGAGGTTCCTGCTCAGGAAGACCTCGGACGCTGCGTTGTAATAGGGTACCATGGACGGGCTGTCCGGGGTGAGTTCCTGCATGCGGTCCGGCACGTACAGGGTGGTGGCGGCGTCCCGCGTCATCCGCACCCGGACCTCCGCCAGCGCTTCTTCCTCCGCGCCCTTGGGAATCTCCTGGTTGAGAACGCGCTTCCGCTCGTTCTGCTGAAGCACGTTGATATACAGATACCGCTGATAGGACAGGGTATCCTGCCAGCTGACCCCGGTATAGGCGTTGCGGGGGGAGGCGCGGAGATAGACCGTCTGATCCGTCCAGACCTCCATGACCGGCGCGTTTTCCGGCTGCGCCCTGCCGCCCATGAGGTCGTTGAATTCGTCCGCCCGAGGCAGGTATCCGTCTCCCCGCAGGGAATATCCCTGCCTGTAGCCGCTGTCCCGGGCAGGCAGATACGCTTCCAGGACCTCATACGCCTTTTCCGCGCCCTGGCGAAGGGTTTCGCTGGACGGGGCCTTCGGGGGAACGATGATGAGGGACAGGGCCACCAGCGCCGCGGTCACCGCCGCGGCGCCCAGCCTGGCCCGGCCGGAGCGGGCCCTGGCCACCATCAGCAGGATCCCGGCCGCGGGCAGCGCCGTCCACCACAGGGGCAGCGAAGGGGCGGTCAGGTACGAGGGCAGCAGGGCGATCACCGCCGCGAGCCCCATCAGCAGCGGGGAATCCAGCAGACAGATGGCCGCGCACAGCACGGCGGCCGACGCGCCAATGGCCAGGGTAAACTCTCCACGGTACAGCAGCAGCACCTCATGGCCCATCTGCGGGTACTGCAGCATCGCGCTCACGCCCCGGAAAGCGCCGGCCAGCGGGCCGCCGCCCGCCCCCGCCCAGATCAGCACGCCCACCGCGGGGATGAACAGCAGCCCCCAGTAATCCGTCGCCGCGCAGGCCACGGAAAACAGGACGGCCGCCCCGCCGCAGAGAACGGCCAGCAGGACATAATCCACCGCCGGGAACAGCGCGCCGCAGACGCCGGCCGCGATCCCGAAGGCGCACAGAAAGCCGGCAATCACCCGCACGGCGGTCAGCGCCGCGTTTTCCTTAAGCCGGCGTAACATAGCAAACCTCCACCAGGTGGTGCTGCAGCTGGCCGATATAGGGCAGATCCTCCGCCCGCTCCATCTGATCGGTCACCAGGTAGCAGCGCACGTTGGGACCCAGGCGGCGCAGGTCGCACAGGGCGTCCGTGGCCTCCGCCGTCATCCGGGTCGTCACCGCGACCACCGCGCCGCAGCGGCGCACCTTCTTCATCTCTTCCCGGACGGCGCGGGAAAAATCCTCCTCCGTCCCGAAGCGCTGGGCGGCCAGCATCCGCTGCAGCAGCAGCAGATGCTCCTGCCGGTCGGAAACGAATTCGTTGGCGTCCTGTCCGTACAGCGGCATGCGGACCTTCTGGCCGTCCTTCATCTGCAGGTCCGCCACCGCCACGGCGGTCTCGCACAGGGTATCCTGGAACTTGGCCTGGATCTCCTCCGTGCCGCCCCGGGGCTTGCCGCAGTCCAGCAGAATCAGCGTATCCGGCGGCATCGGCGCCTCGTACTGGCGCACCAGCAGCTCGCCCTTGCGGGCGTACAGCTTCCAGTGCACGCGCTTCAGCGGGTCGCCCGGCCGGAAGGCCCGCATATCGTCCGGCGCGTTGTAATCCTCGGAGGCCAGGCGCAGGGCGGCGATGCCTTCCTCCCCGACGGCGAAGGTGGGTTTCTCAATATCAAAAGGCCGGGGCAGCACCATGGTTTCCTCCGGCTTAAATCCCTTTTTCCGCATGGAAAAAAGACCGTACAGGTCTTCCCAGCGGACGTATTCCACCTTCATTTCATAGGTGCCCACGTGGCGGGTGTTCAGGGGCAGCTCCGCCTGCGCCTCGCCCCGCAGCCCCGGCCACAGGACGCATTCCCGCAGGCTGTTCCCGTCCCGCCAGCAGATGGTGACCCCGCCGGCCGGCAGGATGGACTTTCTTACCGCCTTCAGGCGCAGGAAGTTGCTGTCTCCCCGCAGCACCTGCGTCTCCGCGACGGTCGCGTAGACCCGGGTCGTCTTCCGGGCCAGCCACACGCTGACCAGGGCGTAGAAAAACACCAGCCCCAGCAGAACGCTGACGTACACCAGCGCCCGGACGGACAGCGCGGCGGAAAGCGCCGCCAGCAGCACCCCGGCCAGCAGCACCAGAAAAGCCTTTGTCGTCATCCTTTACCCACTTTACAACAGATTGAAAAAGTGCTGCCGCAAAAGCAGCGGACGCCTTGCGTTTCGCGTCGGGAACAGAAAAGCGCGGAACGGAACAGCGCGATGTATAAACAAGAAGAGATGACCAAGATACGGCCAAAAATAACCTCATCCGTCAGCTTCGCTGACACCTTCCCCAGGGGGGAAGGCTTTTTGCGTTCCGGTCCATCCTCGCTGAAAACTGGACGCCGGCCTGTTTTCGGGGCACTGCGGACTCCCGGAGGGGAAGGCATTTGGAGCCCGCCCGTCTTTCAGATCCTCCGTTTCACCGGCACCGGGAGCTGGCTGACCAGCTCGTGCACGATCTGCTCCGGGGAGGCGCCTTTCATCCGCGCTTCCGGCTTAAGGATCAGCCGGTGCGCGAGCACCGGTTCCGCCATCCGCCGGATATCGTCCGGCAGCACGTAATCCCGCCCGAACAGCAGCGCGGTCGCCTGCGCGGCGCGGAGCAGCGCGATGGAGCCGCGGGGAGAGATCCCCAGCTCCAGGGCAGGATGCGCCCTGCTGGCGGCCGCCAGCTGAGCGATGTAGATCCGCACCTCCAGGGAGGAGTACACAGTGCCCACTTCCTCCTGCATCCGCAGGATGTCTTCCGCAGTGCAGACCGGCCCCACGGAGGCCATCGGCGGCTGCTGGCCGGAATACCGCTCCAGCACGTCCGCTTCCTCCTCCACCGTCGGGTAGCCGATCTTGAGCCGCATCAGGAAGCGGTCCATCTGGGCCTCGGGCAGGGCGTACGTCCCCACAAAGTCGATGGGGTTCTGGGTCGCCAGCACCATGAACGGCCGGGGCAGGGCACGGGTTTCCCCGTCCACCGTCACCTGGCCTTCCTCCATGGCTTCCAGCAGGGCGGACTGAGTCTTGGGGGAAGTCCGGTTAATTTCGTCCGCCAGCACGATCTGGCTCATAACGGAACCTTCCCGGTATTCCATCTGGCCCGTCTTCATGTTCAGCATGGTATACCCGGTCACGTCCGAGGGCGTTACGTCCGGGGTAAACTGGATGCGGCTGAAGGTGCAGGAAACGGAACGCGCCAGCGCCGACGCCAGCGTGGTCTTGCCCACCCCCGGCACGTCCTCCATCAGGATATGCCCGCGGCAGAGCAGCGCGGTCAGCATCAGCTCGATCGCGTCGTCCTTGCCCACGATGACTTTCCGGATATTCTGCTGCAGCATATACACCAGCGGCTGGAGCCCGCTCGGATCCTGATAGCCCTGCACTGCCTGTTCCTCCCATCCTTGAATGTCCTTATTGTAACACGGGCCGGGAAGAAAAGGAACCTTCCGGACGAAAATTGTTACATTTAACATGCGGCCGCTCATGTGCGCGGATTGTTTGTCACTGTTCACGAGGCAGGCAAAGATGGGGAAAATCAAGAAGTGAGGGAAATAGGATGGGGACAGATCGACACGAAGACCATGTCCGTCCGGCGATTTATTCGCCGGATCGGCACAGCCGACCGGAGGCGGCAGGGCTTCGTGTCGATCTGGCCTCGGCGAGGGGAGTGCAGAGGGGGAACACCCTCTACTTAAAATCCGCAGCAGCGGCATGTACGGTGCGAGGACCAAACGGCGGAGCCGTTTGTACCTTGCGGATTTGCCGCCCGGGAGCCCTGAAAGGGCGACAGGCAAATCCGTTCGGGGGGTTCCGTAGCGGGGTGAGGAGGGCCCGGAAAACTGTCCGGTGGACAGTTTTCACCGACGAACGGGTCGGCAGGCCCTGGACCGCAAGACCCCCCTGCGGTCACTGTTCATCTCATGAACAGTGACGATTGTTTCACGTGAAACATTTCCGGCCCGGAAATCGGCGTTGCGGCAAACGAGGAAATATGGTAGAATGTCCCTGAGAAAGGCATCGCAAAACAGCGTTCCGGGAGATCCCCGCGGCAGGCTTCAGACCTTCGCCGCTTTGAATCCCGGATGCCGGTCAATTGCGCCGCGGCGCGGAGGAAACATGAACTGGACAAAAGAGCAATGGGCCGCCATTCAGGCGGATAACGATACCGTGCTGGTCAGCGCGGCCGCCGGCTCCGGCAAGACCGCCGTGCTGGTGGAGCGCGTCACCCGGCTGCTCCGGGAGGGCGGGGATATCTCCCGGATGCTGATCGTCACCTTCACCCGGGCGGCGGCCGCCGAGATGCGGGAAAGGATTTCCGCCGCCCTGGAAAAGGAGCGGGGAAACGCGCACCTCTACCGCCAGCGGCTCCGGATCGATTCGGCCCAGATTTCCACCCTGCACACCTTCTGCCAGCGGGTGATCCGGGAACACTTTGAAGTGCTGGGCATCGACCCGCTGGCTTCCGTCGGGGATGAAACCCGGCTGGACAAGCTGAAGGCCCGGGCCTTCGAGGACGCCTTCTCCGAGGCGGCGGAAAACCCGACGTACGAGCAGCAGCTCCTCTACACCTGCTACGCTGAGGACGAGATCGCCGAAATGGTGAACCGGCTGCGGGATTTCCTTCTGAGCCTGCCCGGCCCCTGGGAATGGGCGGAGGAAAAGCTTACGGACTACGAAGGGTCCCTCCGCGATCATCCGGCGTACCGCGTCATCCTGGGGGAATGCGCCCGCCGCCTGGAAACCGCCCGGCCGCTGCTCCGGCGCTGCTTTGATACCCTCCTCCTGCCCGGCGCGCCGGTCCGCTATGCCGGTGCCGTCCGGGCGGACGAACAGCTGCTGGAACAGGCGCTGGCCGCCGCGAGGGACGGGACGCTGCAGGGCGGCAAGCTGAGCTTCGTCTCCCTGCCCCGGGGCAAAAAGGCGGACACGGAATCTGAGGACCCGGAAATCACCGAACAGTTCAAGGCCTGCCGGGAACAGTTCAAATCCGCCATGAAGGCCGCCGTCGCCATCCTGCCCGCGTATGAGGACGAAGCGCTGGACGACTGCCGGGACGTGCTGCTGATCGTCCGTGGTCTTTATCAGGTGCTCCGCCGGGTGGACGCCTGCTACGCCGCTTACAAGAGCCATAAGAACCTGCTGGACTACAGCGACCTGGAGCACTTCTGCCTCCGCGCGCTGCAGAACGAGGATGTGCGCCGGGCGGTGGCGGGCAGCTTCGATACCATCTTCATCGACGAATACCAGGACGTTTCCGCCATCCAGGAAAGCATCATCCGCTCCATACACGAGCACAATACCCTCTTCCTGGTGGGGGACGTCAAGCAGAGCATCTACGCCTTCCGGCAGGCGGATCCTTCCCTGTTCCTGCAAAAGTACGACGCTTTCTCCCCAGCGGAAAACGCCCGGGAGCGGAAGATCCTCCTTCAGAACAATTTCCGGTCCGACCGGAACATCCTGGCGGCGGTCAACCACGTCTTTTCCCGGGTCATGCGGCGGACGGTCACCGAAATCGATTATGACGAGAACGCCATGCTCCGGCCCGCTCCGGACGCGCGGCCCGGCCCCGCGGTGGAAATCCACCTGCTGGAAGCGTCCGACCCGGATACCGGGGAGCCCGTCCGCCTGACCGCCTCCACCGTCAAAGAGGCGGAAATGGTCGCCCGGCACATCCGCGCCCTGGCCGGGAAGGAACAAGTGTGGGACAAGAACGCCGGGCTCCGCCCGATCCGCTACCGGGACATCGTCATCCTGATGCGCAGCGCCGCCTCCTATGCCGCTCTCTTTGCCGAACGGCTGCAGGCCCACGGCATCCCCGTCTATTCGGACGTGGACAGCCGGTATTTTGACCTGCCCGAGGTCAGCGACGTGCTGCACCTGCTGGAGATTCTGGACAATCCCTTCCAGGATTTCCCCCTCCTGGCTGTCCTCCGCTGCCCCTGCTTCGCGTTTACCGACGAGGAGCTCGCCCGCATCCGCCTGGTGGACAACCGGAACGGGCAGCCCTTCCACCAGGTGTTTCAGGAGGTTTCCCGGCAGGAAACGCCGCTGGGTGAAAAATGCAGGAAGGCCATCGAGCGGCTGGATCACTGGCGGATGCTTTCCCGGGTGATGCGGCCGGAGGACCTGATCCGCCAGCTCTGCGACGAGACGGGCATCTACGTTCAGGCCGGCGCCGCGGAAGACGGGGTTTCCCGGCAGGCGAATCTGCGCCTTTTGTCCGAAAAGGCAGAGGAAAGCGCCACCATCGCGGACTTCCTGACCCAAGCCCAACGCTCCGCCTCCTCGGACGACAGCCGCACCGCCAAGACGCTGAGTGACCAGGAGGACGTGGTCCGCATCATGACGATGCACAAATCCAAGGGCCTGGAATTCCCGGTCGTATTCCTGGCGGGCCTCTGCCGGGCTTTCCGGCCGGTCTCCGCCGAGTCCATCAAGATGGACCGGTCGCTGGGCGTCGCCCTGCCCCTGCTGGACCCGCAGCAGCGGATCAAGCGGACCACCATGACGGAAACCGCCATCGAAATCGCCATGACCAACCGGAACCGGGCTGAAGAGGCCCGGATTCTGTACGTGGCGATGACCCGCGCCAAATCCAGGCTGCTCCTGTACGGCGCCCCTGCTTTCATCGATAAAAGCCGGGAAACCTGGCGCCTGCCGGCAGGGGACGCCGCTGTCGCCGGGGCCGGGTGCATGATGGACTGGATCATGCAGACGGTCGAACCGGCCATGGATCTGGAACCGGGCGAGCCGTACGCGGCGGAGAACGGCGCGGTCTTTCAGGTATTCCGGGAGGATACCGCCGGCCTTGCGGACCGTTCCGCGGAAACCGAAGCGCCCATGCCGGCCCCCGATCTCCGTCCCTATTCCGAACGGACGGCCATGCTCCTTTCCCGCGGTCTGCCTCCGGAAAAGCCCTTCAAGGTGTCCGTCAGCGCGATCGCTAAGCACCCCTTTACCGCGGAAGACGAGGAGGAAACCCCGGAAACCAAGCGGAATGTTTCACGTGAAACATTGGAGGACCGGCCGCGCTTCCTGCAGGACCGGCAGATGACCGCCGCCGAAAAGGGCTCCGCCATCCACAAGGCGCTGGGGCTGATCGATTACGGCGCCCTCCGCGCCGGGCCGCTTTCGCCCGCGCTGATCGCGGACGAGCTGGACCGGCTGCGGCAGGCGCTCCGGCTGACGGAAGCCGAACGGTCCGTCCTCTCCGCGGAGGACCTGTACCGGTTCTTTGCTTCCACGCTGGGAAAGCGGGCCCTTCAGTCCCCGCTGGTCCGGCGGGAATGGCCCTTCAACCTCCAGGCGCGGCAGGATCTGCTGATCCAGGGCGTGCTGGACCTTTGCTTCCTGGAAGAGGACGAATGGGTGCTGGTGGACTACAAGACCGACGCGGTCTCCCAAATGCAGACCCTGAAGGACCGGTACCGGGAACAGCTCTCCTGGTACCAAAAAGCCCTGGAAAAACTGACCGGCCGCAAAGTCCGGGAAGCGCTGCTGTATTCCGTCCGCCTGGGCGAAACCATCCGGGTGTGATCAGACAGAGTATGGGTTATCCCTCAGGATGTTCGGGATGATAATTCTGGATGCTGCGCAATAAGGTTTTGCGCAGCACGAAAAAAGCTGCTGCAGAAAACGCGGCAGCTTCTTTTTGATGCATACTATGAAGCAAGCATAAGCCTGCAAAAAACTGTAGTACGGATCGTCAGGCCCCGGTGGTAGACCGCGCAGCGGGCCGGGTGAGCTTTTTTCCTCTGTGGAAACTGACATATTTTGTTTTTCGGTGACGATCGTCAGACATGCCGTCATCTTCCTCCCGCCAATAAATAGGCAGCTCCCCAAGCCAGGCAGCAGAAAACCCCGGCGCAAAGATCCTTCGCGGGGAATCTGCTCAGGATGACACCCAGAGTGTGGACATCATATAAATTGTCCAGTCCCCGGGCATCTGCCGGGAAAGGTCCGCCTCTCAAAGAGACAATCAAAAAGCCCCGGCCCAACGATCCTCCGCGGGAAATCCGCTCGGATCTGGGCCGGGGCTTTCATATCAGAAAAGGCTGCGGAACGGTTTCTTACCGCTCTCCCCTTTTTTGCCCTTGCTGCTTTGTATACTGTGTAACAACCGTTACGTCCGCGGGTTTTCCGCCGGCCGGTTTCTTTCTTCTGCCTTTCCTGCCGGCATCCGCTTCCGGGATTTCATGCACCTTCAGCTCCCGCCCGGCCCGCAGGTAATTTACGATCCATCTGCCGCAGTCCCTGAAATCCTGAACGGCGTTGTCGAACAGACCGTTGCGCCAGGCCGTCTGCAGTACCACCATCACGATGGGCGCCAGCGTCAGCCCGACCACGCCGCCGGTCTGGATCCCGATGTACATGCTCAGCAGGGAAACGATGGGGTTCAGGCCCATCTGCCGGTTCATCATCCTGGGCTCCGTGACCTTCCGCGTCAGATACAGGATCAGATGGACGACCAGCACCACGACGCCGTTGCGGTAATCATGGAAGAGGAACAGCAGGATGATCGTCGGCACGTACAGGGTGCCGTTGCCGAACAGGGGCAGGAATTCCAGCAGCGCCGCCAGCGCCGCCATCAGGAAGCCGTAGGGGACCGAAAAGGCCGTAAACCCGACTACGGACACCACCAGGACGAAAATCGTGTAGATCACCTGCATCCGGAGGTACCCGGACACCGCTTCCACGGCGGACCGCCTGATCTTCGCGGTCTGTGAAAGGTCGTTTTTCCCGTTCTTTGGAAAAATGCCGGTATAGTCCCTCGTCAGGAAATAGGCGCTCAGGATGAGGAAGTTGGCGTAAATCAGCACCGTCGGCACGCTGACCGCCGCGCTGAACGTCGTCCCGACCAGGCTGCCAGCGGTGTTGGTGGCCCAGGAACTGAGCTCCCCGTACGCGTTGCTCATCATGGTATCCAGCGTCTGCAGGTTATCCGAGTCCTTGAACATCTGCATGATCTTCTCCCGGAACTGCAGGTACACGCCGTTCAGGCCGTCCAGCATCTGGGGCGCGCTGTTGAGCGCGTTGATCGCCTGCCTGACCACAAAGGACGCGAACCAGTACACCAGCATCAGCACTACCGCGAACAGCAGCAGCACCAGCACCAGGGAGGAAATCCCTCTTTTGATCCGGATCCGCTGCAGCAGCCGCACGGCGGGCTGCAGGGACGCGGCGATGGCCAGGGAAATCACAAACGGTCCCAGGATCTTCCACAGGAAAGGGATGCAGTAAATGATTGCAACGATACCCAGACCGATCAGAAGCAGGCGCAGCAGCACCCTTCGCCACATGTTTCCGCTGTCATTCAATGTGTCCATCCGAACCCGTCTTTCCGTAAACCTTTTAAGGCGTTAATGGTTTACAATCTATTATTCATGTGCTATAATCTGACCCGAACATACGTTCGGGAGGAAGTAGGATGAAAAAGTTTTCAACCCGGGATCTGGTGCTCTGCGCGATGTCCGCGGGGCTTCTGGCCGTCTGCAGTTGGATTTCCGTTCCCGCGGCGGTTCCCTTTACCCTGCAGACCTTCGCCGTGTTTCTGACGCTGCTGCTGCTGCCGGCCCGGCAGGGGCTTTTGACCATCGCCGTTTACCTGCTGCTGGGCGCCGTGGGCCTGCCGGTCTTTTCCGGCTTTAAAAGCGGGCCTGCCGCCCTGTTCGGCCCCACCGGCGGGTACCTGACCGGGTTCCTGCTGACGGGCCTGACCTGCCTGATCTTTGAGCTGTGCGGGAAAAAATCTGCGAAAGACCGGATTTTTTCCCTCGTGATCGGGCTGCTGATCTGCTACACGGCGGGCACCGTCTGGTTCGTGGTGACCTATACTTCCGGCGCGATGACCGTCGGGAAAGCGCTTTCGATGTGCGTGCTGCCCTTCCTGATCCCGGACGCGGTCAAGCTGGCGCTGGCCGCCCTGCTCGCCAGGCGGCTGCGGCCCGTCATCGGAAAAATCTCCTGAGGAGCCCGCGCTGAATCGGCCGCTCATAAAACCGGGTCACCAGCCACGCGATCAGCAGGGACAGGGAAAAGCAAAGCAGCACGTACGGCCACTGCCAGGCCGCTTCCCCGTCCACCCAGGGCTGGACGCTTTCGGAGGGCGGGATGCCCCAGTCCTTCAAATGAAGGGTTACCATCTGATGCCACAAGTAAAACTGGTAGCTGACCGAGGAGAGGAACACCATCACCCGGTTGCCCATCAGGAAACGGAACACCGGGAGAGAAAAGCACAGGCCGACCGCCGTCAGGCTGAAGCCCGCGCCCAGGCCGAACCGCCTGCTCATCTGCCCCAGGCGGATCCCCTCGATGGTGGGCTCCGCGGCCTGGGCCTGCGTCAGGCGGACCAGCAGCAGCGCGCCCACCAGGAAACAGAAGCTGAAAAAGCATTTTTCGGCCCTCGTTTCCCCTTTGAGCCGGGTGCGCAGCGCCCGGATGGCCGTAGCGGAAAAGAAACCGTAAGCGTAAATATCCAGAAAAGCGGGCAGCTGGTTGATCCACAGCGAAGTATCCGCAAGGGTCGCCGCGTACGCGCGGTAGGCAAACGCCAGCGCCGTCATGCACCCCGCCGTCCAGCCGGGGTGTTTTTGGTACAGCCGGCCGACTACCGGAAACAAAACGTAGAACTGCACCTCCACCGCCAGCGTCCACATCACACCGTTGAGCGGGGAACCCGTATAGGAAAAGGGAAACAGCGTGTGCGTAAAGGTCAGATGGGCCAGCAGGTCCCGGGTCATTTCCCAGGTACCCGCGTACCCGTCCCGGCTCAGCACGTCGATCAGCGAAACCAGCAGCACCAGCAGGTACCCCGGCAGGATGCGGATCAGCCTTTTTTTATAAAACGGCAGCGCCGCGGGCGGCCCGGCGCCCGGCACGGTATAGGGGTACATCATCAAAAGCCCGCTTAGGAAAATCAGCCCGTCCACCGCCATATACCCGCTGCGGGGGATAAAGTCCAGGTTGATATCGATGACGCCGAACAGGCGGGTGATCGGCATCAGCCAGCTTTGCTGCCAGATGTGAAACCACGCCACCACGAACATCATGACCGTCCGGAACCCGTCCAGCACATCCAGATGCTTTTCGCTGATATCGTACCGGAATCTGCCGATGCCGGCCGGCTGACTGTTTGCCGGCGGTTTGACAATGCTTGCCTGCATGCGCCCTTCCTCATCAAACAAAATCAGATT
>CAMJXZ010000024.1 GCA_946409855.1 uncultured Clostridia bacterium
CTTGGCCATCAGCCCGCCGATCTGCTTGGACAGGACGTTGCGCTGGTTGCGCAGGCTGTCCGCCAGCTGCTGCGCCTCGCGGTATTCCCTGTCCAGGGCGATGACTTCGTCCACCATCGGCAGTTTGGCGTCCTGGAATTTCTTGCGGATGTTTTCCCTGACTTTGTCCGGATTTGTCCGGATCAGATTGATGTCCAGCATGGTGCTTCTCCTTTTTTGATTGATCGCCGGCAAAAAAATAAGCTTTCCGTCCCCTCCGTCCGGGACGAGAAGCTCGCGGTGCCACCCAGTTTGCCCGGCATGACCGGGCCGCTTTTCCGTGCTGTAAGGGGCACGCCCCGCGGATTCATCACCCGCTTCCCTCGGGAAGAGGAAGGCAATCGGCCTGCCTGCCGCCTCACACCGCCCGGCGGCTCTCTGTGAAGACAGATCCAACGCCCGTTTCCCTCAAACGGAATATATCGCATTATAGTACAGATGCGGCCAAAATGCAAGGATTTTATGCAAGCCGGGAAAAGAAACGAAGCGCCGGTCAGTCCTCTGTCCATTCCTCCCCCGAAAGTTCCCGGACCACCTCCGACGCGGTCTCCCAGGAAAACCCCCGGCGGACCAGGGCGGCGGCCGCTTTCCTTCGCTCATCCGGGTCGGTCAGGTCCCGGCGGGCGCAGAGCTTCCGCCCCTGCTTCAGGGCGGTTTCCTTTTCGTCCTCGTCGGACAGGTCCTCCAGCGCCCGGCGGGCCGTTTCCTCCGGGACCCCCTTCATCCGCAGCTCCGACAGGATCCGGCTGCGGCCGTAGCGGGCCGACCGGCCGGATACGAAGCGGCCGGCGAACCGCTCGTCGGAAACAAAGTCATAGCGCGTCAGTACGTCCATCACCCGGGCCACCGCCTCTTCCGGATATCCGGCGGACAGGAGCTTTTTTTCGACCTGGGCCCGGGTCATGTCCCGGGCCGCCAGCGCCCGGCCGGCCCGGTCCAGGGCGTACTCGTAGGCGTGGGCGTTCAGCTGGGCCTCGTAATGCGCCCGGTCCACCGGGTCCCCCGCGCGGACGCGGAAATCGTAGAACATCGCCTCCGGCACCTTCAGCGCCGTCCCGTCCTCAAAGACGACCCGGTGATGGTCCCCCATTTTCCGGACTTCCGTTACCACGGCCTGCACCTCCCGTCCGTAAAAAGTGTGTCGCACAGGGCGATATTGAGCGCGGTCATCACGCCCGCCCGCTCTTCGGAAGCGGCCGAAGTCAGCAGGGTGAAGCCTTCCCCCCGCCCGTTCAGGAACAGGCCGTGCACCGCCCCGTAGGCCAGCCCCTGGTGGCCGTACAGCGGCGACGCCATGTCCGGCCGCTGGTATAGGAAGGTGCCCAGCCCCTCACTCAGGTGCCGGTCCCGGGCGCCGAAGGAGGCCTGCTTTTCCCGCATCATGGGGAAAAACCCGCTCCGGACGGTCTCCTGACCGATCCGCAGAAGGTCCCCCGCCCGCACGCACAGGCTGCCGTGGGCCATCAGGTAATCGTTTTCCAGGTCGATCCCCCGCTCCGCGGGGCCTGCCTGCCGGCGGGCCTGCGCGTCAAAGTTCGCGTGCCGGGACGGCGGGAACAGGCGCCAGGCGTCCGACAGCGTCCCCTGAACGGCGCCGGGGAGGAAAGACGCCGGAACGGACAGGGGGTCAAAGACCGTCTCCCGCATGATCCGGTCGAAGGGCTGCCCCAGCGCGCCCTCCAGCACGCAGCCGATCATCCCGGCAGCCAGGTTGGAATAATCCCATCTGGCCCCCGGCGCGTACGGCGCGAAGCAGTCCTCCCGGAGCAGCCGCGAAAGGGGCAGGGGGCTGCCCAGATGGGCCAGGTACGCGCCGCCGTCGATGATGGAAGAGGTGTGGGACAAGAGCATCCGGAGCGTCACCGGGACGTCCGGCGCCGCGGGGTTGCGGACTGGGAAGCCCAGGTACCGGCCGATGTCTTCCGAAAGGGAGATCTTTCCCTGCCCGCACAGGGGCATCACGGCGCAGGCCGTCACGAACTTGCTGACGGACGCGGCGCGGAAAAAGACGTCCGGCCGGGCGGGCAGGGAACCGTCCCGCCGGACCGTGCCGAATGCGGCCGCGGAAATGGTTTCCCCGTCCGTCAGCGCCAGGACCCCGCCCCGCACCCGCTGGCGGGACAGAATGGCGCAGAGCTTTTTTTCAAGCGCCGGCTCCGGCTTATTTCCGCTCCAGCCGCCCAGGGTCACAGACTGCCGGGGCACCAGGCGGATACAGGCTTTGTAGACTTTCTTGTTCATAAAACCCCTTTGGGCCGCCCCGCGAGGCGCGGCATCCTCCGTGAAAAAAGCAGAAAATCCCCCGTCCAGGAACGATCTGCGTAATCTTTTGCCCGTTTTCAAAAAAGGAAATGATCCCGCCGGCGGCGAAATGATAAGGGATTCCGCCGCACTCTTTCAAACCGGGAGAAACGCCATGAAAAAAGCCAACGCCCAGAGCAGGGCCCAGCAGATGCTGGAAGAACCCGTCAACTGCATCATCCCCAAGCTGGCGGTGCCCGCCGTCATCTCCATGCTGATCACCAGCATTTACAATATGGCCGACACCTTTTTCGTGGGCCGGATCAACACGGCCGCTTCCGCTGCCATCGGGGTGGTCTTTTCCGCCATGGGGATCATCCAGGCCCTCGCCTTCACCATCGGCATGGGCAGCGGCACCAACATGAGCCGGGCGCTGGGCGCGGGCAGAAAGGAAGAGGCGGCGCAGTTCGTGTCCCTGGCGTTCTTTACCGCCTTCCTGACGGGGCTGGTCATCGCGGTGGCCGGCCAGTTCGTGCTGGACCCGCTGATGTACCTGCTCGGCGCCACGGAGACCATCGTCCCCTACGCCCGGGATTACGCCCGGTTCATCCTGATGGGGGCACCGTTCATGATGTCCTCCCTGGCGATGAACAACCTGCTGCGCTTCCAGGGGCAGACCATGTACGCCATGATGGGCATCACGACGGGCGGCCTGCTCAATATGGCGCTGGACCCGCTGTTCATCTTCGTGTTCGGCCTGGGCACGGCGGGCGCGTCCATCGCCACCGCCCTGTCCCAGTTCGTCAGCTTCTGCATCCTTTTGTGGATGTGCCAGACCAGGAAGGAGACCATCTCCATCTCCCGGAAGAACTTTAAGCCCAGCGCCGCCCTGTACGGCCGGATGCTGAGCAACGGCCTGCCCTCCCTGGGGCGGCAGGGCGTGGCCAGCGTGGCGACCATCCTGCTCAACAACGTCGCAAAGCTCTGGGGGGACCCGGCCATCGCCGCCATGTCCATCGTCAGCCGCTACATCATGTTCATCAACGCTTCGGTGATCGGCTTCGGCCAGGGCTTCCAGCCGGTGTGCGCCTTCTGCTACGGCGCGGGCCGGCACGCCCGGGTCCGGGAGGCGTTCATCTTCTGCGCGAAGGTCGCTACCATCATCCTGTCGGTGCTGGCCGGCGTGTCGCTGCTGTTTGCCGGGCAGATCGTCTCCCTCTTCCGCAACGACCCGCAGGTCATCGCCATCGGGACCAGGGCGCTTTGGATGCAGCTGATGACCATGCCGCTGTGGGGCTATTACGTGATGAGCAACATGCTGACCCAGTCCATCGGCCTGAGCGCCCGTTCCACCGTGATCTCCTCCGCCCGGCAGGGCATCTTCCTGATCCCGATGCTGCTGATCCTGCCGGCCCTGCTGGGGCTGACGGGCCTGCAGGCGGCCCAGCCCGCTTCGGACGTGCTCGCCTTTATCCTGGCCGTCTGCCTGGTGCAGCCGGTGCTCCGGCGGCTCAAAGCGGGCGGGAAGAAGGAGGAAGCAGAAGTTGCGCCCTGAACGGCCCGCTCACCTGCCCCGGATCCGGGTATCCGGGCAGAAGGGCAGCATGATGGACTGATAGCGCCTGAGCGTCTCTTCATCCGGGGCGGACAAGCCGGCGACGGCGACCGTGTCCCGGTCCTCAAAGGGCTGCAGGAAATAGCGCCTGGCCCCGCGGATCCACGGGCCGATCCCCAGGAAGGAATTGTCGTCGAACAGTTCGCTGACCACCGTCGTGCGGAACTCGTAATCCACCTGCCCGGTCAGCAGGAAATCCACGCTTTCCCGGACGGCCTCCAGCTGCGCCCCGGAAACGCCGGCGGTTTCCGCGTAGCGGTCCGGGCTGTTTTTGATGTCCATCGCCACGTAGGAAAGCAGCCCTTCCGAAACCAGTTCCTTGAGCAGTGCCGGCCGGGTGCCGTTGGTATCCAGCTTGACGGCAAAGGACATGGCCCGGACGGCGCGGATCAGCTCCGTCAGCTCCCGCCCACGCAGCGTCGGTTCCCCGCCGGTGATGCAGACCCCGTCCAGCAGCCCCTGCCGCTTTTTGAGGAAAGCCAGCAGTTCCCCGCTGTCCATGACCGGCGGGAGGATCCCGTCGATCAGCTCGGCGTTATGGCAGTACGGGCAGCGGTAATTGCAGCCCGAAAGAAAAACGGTGCAGGCGACCCTGCCCGGAAAATCCAGCAGCGTCAGCTTCTGAAGACCGGCGATTTCCATCACGCATCCCTCCCTTAAAAAACATTATACCATGAAACGGACGGAAAGGAATATAAAAAAACTTCCAAACACAGCCGGTTTGAAAGTGAAGCGGTATATGATTGGTGGCTCCGAGTGGATTTGAACCACTGACACCCCGGGTATGAACCGAGTGCTCTAGCCACTGAGCTACGGAGCCAAAATGGTTGCGGGGGAGGGACTTGAACCCTCGACCTCCGGGTTATGAGCCCGACGAGCTACCAAACTGCTCTACCCCGCGATGTCACGCACGACCTGTCGTGCAAAAGGTATATTACACCTTCCGGAGGCTTTTGTCAACTGTTTTTTTCAAGATTTGTTGATCATCCGGTCGAAGCTGTCCATTGTCCCATATTCCGCGGGCAGGAAAGCGGTCATGCCGCGCGGTTGAAAGACGGGCATTATAAAAAAACCGCCATCCCGCACCGCTGCCGGGCAGAAGCGCGGCACGCCCTGGAAATGATCAGGCGCCTTTCCCGGTCCGAGCGCATCCGGATCCATCCTGATTTTATGATTGCATTCCCCCTTCATTTCTGTTACACTCATTCCATGGCCGCTTCCCGGTACAGCGATTTATATCTTCCCACATATCAGCACCCGGACTGTAAAGGTTCTTCACCCATCGGCGAAAGAGAAACCGGTCCATCCATATCCGCTGCCGGGCTGCGGGAACGCGCGCCGGTGCTTGCGAATCTTTCAGGTTGATTTTACTATGGAGGCTCAAATGATGAAATCTCTCAGAAAAACGACGGCCGTGCTGCTGTCCCTGTTCGTCATCCTCGGATGCGCCTTTTCTTCCGCTGAAGGCGGCAAGTGGTTCTGCGCTGACTGCGGCGCCGCCAATACGGAAAACTTCTGCGTCCATTGCGGGGCGGAAAAGCCGGAAGCCATCGTCTGCCCGGACTGCGGCGCGAAGTATCCGGTTTCCTCAGACGCGGCCTTTTGCGGCAGCTGCGGCGCAGCACTGCGGAAGCAGTCTCCCTTCCATATCAGATATGAGGGGGAAGGCTTCGCCACGCCGGAAGAAGCGGTGACCTGCTATATGGAAGGCTTCAAAAACCTTGATTTTGACCAGATACTGAGCGCTTTCGCGTGGGAAACGCAGATGGAGCATTACGATCTTCAGGCGTATCTGGAGAGGCTCAGAACCTATCAGCCATCGATGCGCCCCAGGATGCCGTCTGTTCATGCATTCGTATTTTCCGCAAATTTGAATGTCCTCCGCTTCAACCAGATCGATATGATCTATCATTCTCTTGAGAAATACATTCTCGGCTATGATTCGGAAGCAGCATCATTCGTACCGATTACCTTCCGGAAGGATTCGGATGACGTTGCCGTCTTCCTGAAGAAATTTGACAGCGGCAGGATTGAAAAGCTGAAGCAGATGACCAACATCAGATTCCTCTCTCCCGACGCTGTTACAAACGGCCGGTTTTCCGCCGGTAAAAATCCGGAACACTTCATCCAGCAAACAGCCTGCTACGGCGCTGATGAAGCGGTGAATCTCGTTGGCGTCGCGGATGTCGGGGACGATACTTTCTTTTGCTGCCCGACGATCTGCCGGTATGGGGACAGGTGGTATCTCGTCTCTGTCAGCAGTATGGTGTCTTCGATCCTTGGCATAGACACATATTTGCAGGCCTTTATCTGCATGCCATCTGATTTAGTCATTTTTCTTTCGTTATAAACCAGGACGGACGGCGGCTGAGCGGCGAATGATGCCGTTCAGCCCCTGGCTTTTTTGTACCGGAAAACGGGCAGACGGGTCAAAAGCGCCTGCCGCCCGGTTTTGACAGGATTTCCGGGGAAGGAGCATAGGCATGATCTGCGAAATCAAGCAAAGAGACGCCGCCGTATTTTCCCTGCCCGGCGCGGGCGGAACGGTCCGCCTGCGCGTTGCCGCGCTTTTATGCGGGGCGGTCCGGGTCACCCGGACGGCGCGGGCGGAATTCCTTCCCCCTTCCGGCGACACGGTGGTCTGCCGCGAGCCGGGGACCTGCGCCGTCACGGAAGCCGGGGACGGCTTCACCGCGGACTGCGGCGGCGTCCGCGTCCATGTAAACGGGGAGACCGGGGCCGTTTCGTTTTTGTCCCCGGACGGCGCCGTGCTGCTCCGGGAAAATGAAAAGCGGCCCTGCGTGATGGAGGATAAGCCGGTCTTCCTCAACCGTTTCCGGCAGGACGCGGCCGTCACCTTTACAAAGAGCGTCGACGGCGTGCGGGCGTCCATCCAGGACTTTGAGCCGTACGAAGCGCGCAGGGCGTACACGTACAGGCTGTCCTTTGATTTTGACGGGGACGAGGGACTCTACGGCCTGGGCTCCCATGAGGAAGGCTACGGGAACCTGCGGGGCAGGAGCCGGATCCTGTACCAGCACAACATGAAGGCCGTGGTGCCGGTGCTCGTTTCCACCAAAGGCTGGGGGCTGCTGGCGGACGCGGGCTGCCTGATGGCCTTCCACGACGACGCAGAGGGCTCATGCCTGTGGGCAGACTGCGCGGACGAGGCGGATTACTACTTCCTGAGCGGCGGCTATCCGGAGGTGTGCCGGCAGTACGCGGAGCTGACGGGGCACGCACCGCTCCTGCCCAGGTACGCCTTCGGCTTCATCCAGTCCAGGGAACGGTACAGGAACGCGCGGGAGCTGCTGGACACGGCCAAAGAATACCGCCGCCGCCGGGTGCCCCTGGACCTCATCGTGCAGGACTGGCAGACCTGGCCGGAGGGGCAGTGGGGCTGGAAGACCTTTGACCGGACGCGCTACCCGGACCCAAAGGGGCTCACCGACGCGCTGCACGCCCTGGGCGTCCGGATGATGATCTCCATCTGGCCTTCCATGCAGGGGGAACAGAACGAAGACCGGAAGGAAATGCTGGAAAGCGGCTGCATGCTGGGCAACCGGGTCATCTATGACGCGTTTAACGAAAAGGCCCGGGCGCTGTACTGGAAGCAGGCCGAGGAAGGGTTGTTCCGCTACGGCGTCGACGCCTGGTGGTGCGACTGCTCGGAGCCCTTCGAGGCGGACTGGCATGGGGCCGTCCGGCCCGAGCCCTTTGAACGGGCGCGCCTGAACACCGACGAGGCAAAGAAATACCTGGACCCCGGTCAAATCAGCCTGTACAGCCTGTACCACGCCATGGGCGTCTATCGGGGCCAGCGGGCCGCCGGCGGGAACAAGCGGGTACTGAACCTGACCCGTTCCTCCTGGGCGGGGCAGCACCGGTACGGGACGGTCACCTGGTCCGGCGACATCTCCGCCACCTGGGAGACGCTGCGCCGGCAGGTGCCGGAGGGGCTGAACTTCATGGCCACCGGGGAGGGCTGGTGGAGCACCGACGCCGGCGGCTTCTTCCCCGGCAGCGCCCCGGACGCCTGGTTCGCCGCGGGGGATTTTGACCGGGGCGCCGATGACCCCGGGTACCGGGAGCTGTTCGTCCGGTGGATGCAGTTTGCCGCCTTCCTGCCCCTCATGCGGGCCCACGGCACCGGCACGCCCCGGGAGATCTGGCATTTCGGGGAAAAGGGCGGGCCCTGGTATGACGCGCTGGAAGCCGTCATCCGCCTGCGTTCCCGGATGGTGCCGCTCCTTTATTCCCTGGCCGCCCGGTACGCGTCGGAGGGTCTGCCCATGGTGCGCGTGCCCGCCCTGGTATTTCCGGAGGACGCGCGCTTACGCGGGATCGAAAGCGAAATGATGCTGGGCGGCGACATCCTCGTCCGCCCCGTCACCCACCCCATGGAATACCTGCCGGGCGGAAAACGCCTGGAACCCGTGAACGATACCGAACAGGTGTACCTGCCCCTGGGGACGGACTGGTACCCCTGGGAAACGGACGAAAGGCTCCGGGGCGGGCAGACGGTCTCCGTCCGCGCCCCGCTGGACACGGTGCCGCTGTTCGTGCGGGCGGGCGGCATCGTGCTGCTGGGGCCGGTCCGGCAGTACGCGGACGAGCCCGTCCGGGCGCCCTGGACCGTCACGGTATACCCCGGCGCGGACGGCGCCTTTGTCTGGTACGACGACGCCGGGGACGGCTGGGGCTATGAAAAGGGCGAGCGCGCCCGGGTGCGGATCAGCTGGGACGACAGCAGGAACCTCCTCACCCTGTCCGCCCGGGAGGGGCACTTCCCCGGCATGGCGGAAGAGATCCCCCTGCAGATTGCCCGCTGCGGCGGCAATCCGGTCCCGGTCACGTACGCCGGGCGGGAAATCATCATCCCGCTTGGGTGACCGTAAAAAGATCCGGCCGGCGCCTGTACATCCGGACAGTTTCCGCATCCCCGCCCCGTGTTGGCCGGACCGGGCTTCATCAAACTTCCGTTTCCAATCATTACGCCCCGGCGGGATTCGCCGGGGCGCGCTGTTTCGCCGGAGTGCCGCGTATATCGTTTTCGCGCGGTCCTGACGCCGCTGCGCGGACGCTTTGCCGTGCGTCACACCGGCGTTCCCGCTTTGATCAGGTTCCCGTCCGGGTCACAGAAGCGCACCGCCTGCTCCCAGTTCGCAGAGCAGCCGGACCCGCAGGGGCCGCGCCGTCAGAAACTCTGCGTTCTGATCCATCGTTGTCCGCGGGTGCGGATAGACATCCCTGCCGGCTTCCACCGGCTCATCGATGATGTACAGATACCCTTTGGCCGTTCCGTTGTGGCGGATCACACCGTCATCGTCATACCACAAAGCGGACGGCCGGTGAGAAAAGGCTTCGGCCAGCGCCCGCCACTGTGTCACCGTGCTGCCGGCCCGGAGCTCCGCGAATACCCGATCAGACCCGTGATACCATATGCCGTCCGGCCGGATTTCAATCTTCATCTGTCATTCCCTTTCTGATTCCCGCGGTCCAGGACGGCGGCCGCCGGCTCCAGATAACGGACCGGCTTTCCGGCCGCCTCGGCGTAATCGATCTCGGACCGGGTGCTGGAACCGATATAGCCGCCCACGTTGATGACGAAAATCTCGTCGGCCATGTCGATCTTCCGCTTGTGCATGTCGTCCAGCATTTCCTTGGTGCCTTCCGTCCAGACTTCCTCATCCCCGGCATGGCCGAAAAGGCCGACACTGATGACGATGTTTCCTTCCAGCGTCAGATGCTTCTGGGCCTCCATAAATGTGTCCTTAAAGCGGGTGCTGCCGCACAGGGTGATCACTTTATACGGGCCGACCATGATCCGTATCCCCCCATCTTTCCGTTAAAATGGACGTCAGGTACCGGACATTTTCCCCGGCCGGCAGCGTGCCGTCGATCCGGATAACCGGACAATCGACCGTCTGAAGCCAGCCTGTGACATAATCCTCCGGCCTGCCGTCCGTCAGCGCAAACCACCTGCTTTCCTGATCGAACAGGTCGCCGCCCGGCAGCATCCTTCTTCCGAATTTCCGGAAGGAACGCTCCCGGACGCGCCGGCTCCTGATTTCCTTCGGCGCGTCGATCAGGACGATACGGTCCAGGGACGCGATCAGTTTTTCCCCGTAGTCGCCCCGGACGGCGGCGAAGACGAACCGGGGATTTTGCCTGATCCTGTCTTCCAGGATCCGGATCGCTTCCTCTTTGGGTCTGGGGGCGGCAAAGGCATAGGCCGGATCCGTCTTCGGGAAAAAGAGGTCCTCATTGTCGATGAACTCGTACCCGAGCCGGCCGGCCAGCATGCGCCCGACCGTACTTTTTCCGGCCCCGTTCAGCCCGCAGATCAAAATGCCCATCGCCCGCATCCTCCCGGGTTTCATTCGTCCAGCAGACCGGTCCGGAACGCGTCCGCCGGCCAAAGCCCTTTACGCCTGCCAGTCCGGGAACCGGTCCCGGAAAGTGGTGAAACAGTATTTTTGCATCACCGGCTCGTACACGGCGTCCGCGTATTCCTCTAGCTTTCCCAGGTCGTACAGATACTGAAGGACGGTGTAGCGGTCCCGGAAGGTGCGGCCCCGCAGGATCCCTTCGGTATACCGTTTCCGGTCCGTCACCGTAAAGGGAATCTGAAGAGTCTGCTGCAGCCGTTCGATCCGGTCGAAGGCGGGGAGGTATTTTTCAATCAGCGCTTTCAGGGGCGCGTCCTCCGTCTCCCGGTAAAGCCTGCGGAAGATCTCGATGGCCGTGAAGGTGCCTTCCCCCACCTCGATGCCGTGCAGGTTGGGCACCTTGCCTTCCTCCACGTCCATGACTTCCCAGGTCTGGCCGATCATGTGCTCGGTGCCGGAGGCGGGGCGGGAGGAACCGCAGAAGGCGATGCATTCGCCGGACAGGATCAGCCCCTCGCTGGCGGCGCGGACGGCGCTGACGTCCCGCTCCTGCAGGGACGCCGCGGCGGCGACGCACTGGTCCGTGGCCCGGAGCACCATATCGGCAATCTGGCCGCAGTAGTATTCCCCGTTCCGGTCCCGGCTGATTTCCCAGTCCAGGATGGCCACGTATTTGCCGATCATATCCCCCACGCCGCTGAGCAGCAAGGGATAAGGCGCCCGGGCGTTCACGGACAGGTCGATGATGATGTGCCGGGCGATCGTGCAGTTGTACACGATCTTCCTGCGGCCGTTGAGCAGCGGCGCCACCACGGAGGCATAGCCGTCCATGGAGGGGGCGGTGCCCACCACGCCGTAGGGAATGCCCAGGCGGTAGCTGACCATGCGGCAGGTATCGTTCAGGGAACCGGAGCCGACCGCCAGGATATAATCCGGGTTCAGCGACCAGGCGCCGATGTCGTATACCGGCCGGTCCCGGCCCGCCTCCATGAGCACCTTGCCGATGCTTTCGGCGTTGGGCAGGGCGGGCGGGGGCAGCACCAGCGAATGGGACAAAATGCCCCTTTCCCGGAGGATCTCCTCCACCCGCCTGCCGGCGACCTCATAGGTGTTCTCATCCGCCACCATAAAAATACGGCTGTAGTTCCGCAGGATATCGCCCACCTTTTCGATCGCGTGATCCGAAACCTCGATCACTTCGGTGGGGATACAGTGCCGGCGCTGTACGCAGGTGCAGTCCATCTGGATCATTGTTCTTTCCCCCAGTTCATTATCATTCAGCCATGTGATGGATATACGGCATTTCGGGCAGGTCCCCGAAGCGGTAGAACGCCCGGGCGTTCTCATGGAAAAAGCGCTGCTTTTCTTCCGGGGACAGCAGCGGCGATTTGCCGATAAAATCCCAGCTCATCCGGTAGGTGATGGCGGTCATGGTGCGGGGATAATCGGAGCCCCACATCAGCTTTTCAATGCCGCACAGATCCCGGGCCTCCAGGATGGCCCGGACGGCGGACGGGTAAGGGTAAAACTCGCTGTTGAAGAGCCAGGTGATGCCGCCGGATTCAACGAAAACATTGGGCAGCCTGGCCAGCCTGATCTGTTCCAGCCAGTTGGGCCGGGTCACCATGCCGAAGTGGCCGACGGCGATGCGGAGACCGGGATACGTTTCCGCCATTTCCCGGAGGGACGCGGTCTGTTTGTCCCCGTCCGCCAGGTCGACGGCGATGAACAGATCCTCTTTGGCGGCGCGGGCGAAGGCGCTTTCGCAGGCCGTCAGGTCGGCGTTCCGGAGACGCCCGGCGCAGATCTTGATCCCGTCCGCGCCCCGCGCCTCCGGCACCCCCTGTTCCTCATACAGCGCCGTTACCCGGAAGCGTTCGGGATACGCGGCGCGGACCCGGCGCAGGTATTCGTCCTGGTTCCCGTCGATATATTCCTGGGTCACCACCGCCCCGGCCACCTGGGCGAAATCCATGTTGGCCAGCAGCCTTTCCGCGCTGTTGACCCCGTCCGTCATACAGGGCGGCAGCATCTGGCGCACCTCCGTCCCGAACCGGCTTTTCCCGCCGCCCAGGTCGTATACCGGCAGGCCGTCCACCATCCCCCGCTGTTTTTCCCACAGATGCACGTGCGCGTCGATCATGTTTTCTCCCCCCTTACAGCCCGGGATCGATATAATCCCCGTTCCAGACCACCGCCGTTTTCATGGGCGCGGATTTGCAGTAGATCCGGTTTTCGTATGCGCCCATGGGGTCGGCCGTGAACTCGTCCTTGCCGATCAGGGAAACGATTTCGTCGTACCGGCTCCGGGCCAGGCGGCGGATGGCCTCTTCCATATGGTCCTGGCGGAAATTGATGGAGCCGAAGATCAGATGGTTATGGAAGCCGAAGGGCATGGTGTCAAAGGAGATCCGGGGCCCCAGGGAAAAGGAATTGTACAGCCCGTTGCAGCCCAGCACCCCGTGGCGGAAGGCGATCTCGTGCTCCACGTTCACGCCGCTCAGGCCGATAAAGCAGGTGGCCTTTCCGCCCAGGGCGGCGCAGATGGCTTTGGCGCAGCCGGCGGGATCCGGAAAGCTGTTCTGCACGTAGTCCGCCTTGACCCGGCTCAGCGCGAAGCGGACCTTGGGGCTGTCCGCACCGCTCAGATCAACGTATACGATGCGCGCGTCCGGGTGGGCCTGGCTGAGCACGTCGCCCATCAGCATGCCCGTGGTGCCCAGGCCGAAGATGACCGTGCGCTCAAAGATTTCGTCGGCGGCGTACCGCCGGGCCGTTTCCGGATCGCAGCCCCGCCGCCGGGCGGTCTGCCGGAACCGGTGGGCGCTGCCCAGATCCTCCATGCGTTCCAGCTGGAAGAGGGTGCAGGCGTACGGGTCCGGAAAGACCATCTTTTTCGCGAAGGAAAGGGCAAGCTTTCCGTCCCGCACATACCCGTCCGGAATGGGCAGGAGCATGTCGGGATGGACGTAAATCCTGTCGCAGAACAGACCGTCCGCCCCGTCGCAGCCGTATTCAAAATAGGTCTCATCCTCGGTAAAGCGGGTGGGGTCGACACTGTCCCCGCCCCGGATGAGCACGACGGCGAAGCGATTCTGCCCGGGCACCCAGACCACGCCCTCATGCCCGTTGACCAGCCGGTCCTTCCCCGGCGGGAATTTGGGCGAAAGCTCCCCCCTGCGCCCCATCTCCATGAGCTCGTGATCCGTGCCGCAGAAGCCCACGATCACCGGCAGGGCCGGAATCCCTTCCTTCAGCGGCTCCCCCCGCAGACGCTGCCGGGGCACATTGGTCAGCTCCACCGGCCCGTACCGGAGCGGCCGCCAGGGATCGTTCACAAAACAGGTGCCGTATGCTTTCATCTTTCAGCGCTCCTTGTTCGGATTGCCCTGCCGCGGGGCAGAGCCAATGATCATTCCGGCGCGTCGCCGCCAAAGAGGTTTTCCCGGCCGGATCATGTCCGGCGGACATCTGACGCAAGTATACCACGCCTGTGCAAAAAATGCTACCGCTGCCGGGAAAAAGCGCATGATTTTCCCGGCAGCGGCGATCCGGGAGCGGGTCAGACGCCGCTCTGGACGGGGCGGCGTCTGTCAGCGGCAAAGCAAAAAAGCCCGATTGCTCGGACTTTTGTGGTGCTTGGGGGAGGGATTTGAACGCTTGGTTGCTTGAACCCCGGACCACGTATACTCCGCGGCCCTTTCCAGGCGCGTTCCCGGCCCGGTTTTGAGGAGACAGGCCCGGTTTCGGTATTTTGCGATTTGGAGCAATCAACGCCAAATACCGCAAAAGAATCATTCAAACGCGAATGCTTCAAATTTCTTCATGATGACCGAGCCGCCATACACGTCAAGAATCTGTCCTTCCTGAAGGTTCAGCATGGCTTGCGGATTATTATCATCAACAGTCGTTCTGGATTTTTCAGTTTTATTCTGATGATCTTCCTCACTGTCATAGATTCTGAGCAGCGAATCGTCAACACCCCGGAAAAAAGCAGTATATTTGCCTGCGGGAATATCTACACCGATCGTATAATACCCGGCAGGAATTTCCGTACCTGTTGGCGGAGTGAAGGGATTTGTCTTTTCAATAAAGCCAACCCGTTCCGCTGCAACAGGGCCGACGCGAACAATCAGCACGTTTCCGGTATTCAGATCGACCTCTGCTGAATCCGTGTCGGTCAGAACCACAATATTTCCTCCGCCTCTTCGGCTGTTATATGAATACCTGCTTTCATAATGAGCGTAGGTATCGTATAAAACCAGCCACCCCATATGATCCGTCGAATTATATATCGTGCGTTCTCCCTGAAAGGTAAAGCAGTACCGCCCTTCCGGGATGTCGCGGCCGACGATATAAGACTGTTCAGGAAGCTGAAAGACACCGCCTTCAGGACGGGAACGCAATTCCATCTTAATATTTTGCTCTAAAAGCAGCAGCGCATCATAACTGAGCGAAGAAAGATCAATGGATTTCAGTTCTTCCCCGAGCTTTTCCCTGCTGTTTTGTGATCCTTCCGCAACGGCCGGAACGCAGGAAGCGCTCAACAGAACGCATATGCATATGATTGCAATTCTTTTCATTGTCACATCTCCCGATCTGTTGTAACTAAGGCGGGTGCAGTTTCCTGCACCCGCTGCATTTGTTCTTATTTCACGATGGTCTCCTTTGCGGCATATTTCTCTTCTATGCAATTCTTGAAAAGAACTGATTACTCCGACAAATAATATGACCGTGACCTGCTTGTCTGAAGCGTCAGCTGCTGTGTTGTCGTCATTCGCCAATGCTTTTGGCATCGCCTTTCTCCGCCTTGCACCCCGGGGCTTGATCCTGCGCAGCTCATCAGCCCCATATTATTGCCGAAGTAATCATTTAGGAATAAAACAGTATTACACCTGTTGCAGCACTTCTCTTATGGCGCGCGGAACAGGGTCAGCGTATCCGGATTCATGACCAGTTCAACGGGTTCCGTGTCGACCGACGAGGTGGCCGATTTAATATGAAAGACAATACGGATCGTTTCTATATCTTCTTCTTTCAGAACATCTGCGGCTGTATCAACGTCCTGCAATTGCAGTCTTTCTGACTTTGTCCTCGTGTTAGCCGCAGATGACACCGAGCCTGCAGTTTGCACTGTCCATCCATTGAGTTCACAGGATGCCATGGTGATTTTCTGATCCTCCGTTGTATTATTGAACACCCGCAAATAAAGATTAAGGAATCCTCTATTATTGTTTAAACTGCTGAGAAAAAATTCGAACCGTTCCAAGTAAACAGAGAGCCCATCTTTTTCAAACAGCAGCGGGTGTTCACCTTCTTCGGCTGTAAAAACAGCCAGCTGCATCTGTGCTTCATGAATAACATCCAGCAGCGCTTCGGCTGTCATCGCGGGCTGCTGGTCTCCATCGACACTTTCTGGTTCTGTGGCTGTTTCTTCAGCCGGCCCCTCAGGCTCAGCTTCGGCCTTCGTATCAGGAAGCTCAGCCTCCTCCTGAGCGCCTTCGGGGATGGTCTTGACGGCATTGTTGTACTCATCCAGAGTCTCCGGAGATATAGTATCCGCAAAGATCGACCACGCGTTGCTCCGCTCGAACAGGTCGGCTATTTCGATCAGGCCGGTGAAGTTGGAAGGGTTGCTTTCCACATCGATATAGGCGTTCTGGCCGTCCAAGCTGAAGTTCACCCGGAAAGCGATGGACGAAGCGTTCTGCAGGTTATTGAGCATGTCCCGCAGCACGCTGCCGCTGTTGATGATGGAGAAGCTGCCCAGGGCCTGGAGGTTGGAATAGTCATACCGGATGTCATCCAGGAAGAAGGTCACGCTCGTGGCATTGCACGTCTTACCGTTGGCAGTGATATAAATGCGGAACATGAAGGGCTGGCCCGCGCCTGCCATGGCGCTGTTGGTGCCAAAGACGAAGGCAATGCCGCTGTTGGCGTCGCTGTCTTCATACCGGCCTTCGCAGGTCCAGCTGTCATTGTAACGATCATAGGCGTACAAGTTTGAGGTCTTCAGGACATCCACATCAAAACCGCCTTCGGCCATAGCGGCCGAAAAGCCCAGCATCATGGCCACCACCAGGATAACGGAAAGTGTTTTTTTCATGATTCACGGTACTCCTTTCTTCTCGTTCAGGCAGTCATGGTTCCACTGACCGCCTTTGTCCATTCTTTTTTTGATCTTCTGTCCTGCCGAAGGAAGGACGGACCGCCCATCGTGCGGAGACAGCGCCCGACGGTGCCGGCGCTCCATCCTGCGCGGCAGATGGGTTCCGATTTCTCCGGCGATACGCCTGCGGATTTCTTCGCCGCTTTTCTATCGGCCGTGATTCTCATCCGCCGCTTTCTTATCCCCCGGCGCTTTCGGCATTGTCATTTTCGGCGGACGCTTTGATCTTTTTGCGCTTCGTGCCCTTGATTTTCACCACGTCGGAAGCACAGATCACCTGCGCCGCATACGCTTTTTCAAAGCAATTCCTGATATACCCGTTATAATCAAGCGCCCTGCCGCCCGCCTCGACGATCACCTCGTTCAGCTTATCCACCTGCATGTAATACGAATCGGGCACAATGATCGCCTGCAAATCGGTATCAATCGTGATTCTGATCGCGTTTTTCCTCCTTTGCCGTTTATCCCCGTTCTTCCATCACGCCGAGGCAAATATCATTCTTGTCGAACAGGAGGGAAACGAAATAATTTCTTTCCTCCCATGCCCGCAAAGTCTGCCCGTTTGCCTCCCGGACGGTGCTTTGCGGGGAGGCTTTCACCCCCGCCGCGATTTCGGCGTATTCCCTGCCGACCAGCGGCCCCATCGCGACGAACCTTTCGCGCAGCGTTCTCCGCCGCGTAAAGAAAAGCGCCGTCATGATCCCTCCGGCAAGAAACGCCGCCACAATCCAGCCAAGATAAAGCATTGCCCTCCTTCCCTTCGTGCGCTCCGCGCTTATGATTGATGCTATTGTACGGGATACAGGGAGGGAAAGTCACGCTCTTATCCGTAGCATTCGCGCTCTTATCATTAGCATTTGGCCGCCGCGCGGCTTTTTCGCCGCCATAAAACAAAAAGCGTCCCTCGTAAGAGGGAC
>CAMJXZ010000025.1 GCA_946409855.1 uncultured Clostridia bacterium
AAATAACCAGTTCTTAAATCCTTGACCCGCTTGATAGCACATCGAAACACCCCCAATCAAACAGCGTTCCATGATTAACAACACATCTACCAGCAAAAGAAGAACAGGAATAAAAAAATGAAAGAAAATTCACCGAAGAATTCCCGCACCAAGATCATCATCATTCTGGTCGTTCTCCTGATCGTCCTGGCCATCCTCGGCATCTGGTTCTTTACAAGGCCCGCGCCGAAACCCATAGCGGATCCCACGCCGGTACCCGCCGCGCAGGAACAGCGGACCGCTCCGACAGAACAGCCGGCCGTAACCGCCAAGCCGACCGCCGAACCGACCGCGGAACCGGCCCTCACGGAAGCCCCGACACAGGAACCGGAACCCACGGCAGTGCCGACCCCGGAACCAACCGCGGAACCCACGCCTGAACCCACTGCGGAGCCCACACCCGAACCAACCGCGGAACCCACGCCTGAACCCACGGCGGAGCCGACCGCGGAGCCCACGGCTGAACCTACGCCGGTACCGACACCCGAACCCACCCCAATACCGACCCCCGACCCCACGCCGGCGCCTTTCACGACGCAGATCACCGGGAAGGAAGTATTCAACCGGTACGCCACCGTGAAAACCGCTTCCGTCCCCTTCATGGAAGTCCCTTCCGATACCGGCGCGCAGATCAATACGCTGAACAAGGGAAAGTACGTCTGGGTCGTCCGGACCGTCGATGTATCCGGCACGCGGGACGAATGGGCAGAGGTGTATTTCGGCGGGATGCACGGCTACATCCTCCGGAAACACCTGACCATCCTCTCCCGGGAAGCCAGCGAACAGTACGACAAAAACGAAACCAAGCGGACCCCCGTCCCTCAGGAAATGTACGGGGAACAGTGACCGGAACCATTTTTTTCGCGCACCGAAAGGAAGCTGAACAATGAGCGTATTGCGCATGGGCGATTCATTCGGGCGGTTCCCCGGCCGGGACGCGGGCGGCATGCTGCATGCCGTGGCGGTCCCTTGCCCGAAATGCCAGGAAACGATCCGGGTGACCGGGATCCTGCGGGACGAGCCGATCCGGTGCGGGAAGTGCGCCTATCCCCTGATCAGGCGGGCGGACCTGCTCCGGGTGATCGGCGCCTGCCGGAAGATCGCCAACGCCGACCAGGTCGGCACCGCGGTGCGGATCCTCAACTGGCTGGCCGATACCGTGCCCGAGGCGGGCACGGCCCTGGGCGAGCTGGCCAACCGCTACACCGTGCCGGTGGGCGACCGGGAACGGTGGAACCGGCTCATCGCCGCCTATTCCGGCGGGGACGGGAACGCACGGGAATGGCTGACCCGCATGTGCCAGTCCAACCCGGAAACCTATAAGACCGGCCCGTGCAAAAACTGCGGGGCGCCCAAGTACTATATCAGCGGCCAGAGAAGCAAGACCCTGTGCATCTACTGCCAGAGCACGGATTGAGGAAACACGGTATGCCAGCCAATTCATTCACCTGTCCCTACTGCATGTTCCAAGCGCCCCTGAGCCTGTTTGAAAACGTGGGCGGCGGGGAGCTCAAATGCAGGCGGTGCAGGAGCAGATTCGAAGACCCGAACGCCTTTTCGGCGGACACCGCTTACGCCGACTGCGACAGCCTGCGGCTTGTCACCCGGTTCCCCTTTTCGCTGAAGGGGAAACGCGCCGTGATCCGGGTGCGGGACGGATACCTGGCCTTTCTGCCGGGCCCCGGCGGGCAGAACCTGTGGATCGACGGGCCGGAATACACAGCCGAAGACCTGCCGGCCGGCTCGCGGGTCTACTACGTCTGCCTGACCCCGCGGGTGACCTGGGGGGCCGGCGGCGCTCAGGAATTCGGCGCCTACGGCAGCGCCCAGCTCACGCTGACCAAGGCGTTCGTCCGCTCCTTCTGCGGCCAGGAGGGCCGGCTGCAGGCCCTGGAGGATCACCTCAAAAAGGCCGTTTCCGGCCGCGTCGCGGACTTCATCCGCCTGGAGACCGCCCGGCAGAACACCGGCATGCTGGAGCAGCGGGACGGGTATTTAAGCACCCTGGGCCAGATCGAAGAAGGGGTGCGCCTGACGCGGATCGACCCGCTGGGCTTCCGCAACAGCGCGGGGAAAACCGGCACCTTCCTGTCCTTCCTGGAAGGCACCGGGCCGGAGGAGGAAGAAGCGGCGGTTCCCCCGTACAAGCCCCCGGCGGAGCTGCTGAAGACGCCCCGGTCCGCCTACACCGTCAAGACCGGGACGGAGGACGTCCTGATCCGGGGCATGTCCAGGGGGGAGCGGCACAAGGCCGGCGACGTGATCACGCTGGATACCCTGCGCGGGGCGGGCCGGCTGATCCGCTTCCGTTCAAAGACCTTTGAGCTGCCCTTCGGCTGGGGCATCTTCAACCAGACCTGCCAGTGGCCGGGATACTATGCCGCCCAGGGGACGATCTCCTTTTACATCGACAGCACGGAGCAGATGAGCCTGCTGCTCAACAAGACGAAGAACTGGCAGGAATTCGAGGAGCAGTTTTACACCAACATTTTCCGCAAGGAACTTTCAGCCGCCCTGCGGGACATCCTGGATGAGCGGATCGGCCGCCCGGGCTTCAGCAGGGAGCGCATCAGCGACTCCTTAAGCGAAATGTCGGTGGCGCTGACGGCCCGCCTGAACGGGGAGGACGGCCCCGACCGCCAGCCCGTCTTCCGCGGCCGGGGCCTGCGGGTCCGGCAGACGGACATCCTCGGCATCCATTTTTATTCCACCAGGAGATAAACGATGAACGGCAGCGACAACGAAAAGATCCTTCATCTGCGGAACACGATCTCCCTGTGCGTGGACGACCTGACGGCGCTGGTGGTCAACAGCGCGCTGGCCGACAGCCTGCGGGAATTCAGCGATGAAGTGATGGAACTGACACCCGGGTTCGCATTCGGCCTGAAACAGGCCCGGAAGCTGAAGGACGAAACCATGCTCACCCTGCGGCAATACCAGGCCCGCGCCATCAGCGACGGCGATCTGATGAACTATATCGCCAACGCCCGAAAAATCATCAAGGATGAAATCCAGCCAGACGGAGGGGTCCAAATGATACTGAAAAACCTGTTCCAGCGAAAAGAGCAGAAACAGCAGGAAAACCTGGAGAACATGCAGCGCGAATACCGGGACATCTGCGACCAGATCCAGGCCTGCGAGGAAAAGATGAACCAGTGCATCGAGGCCAGCCGGGGCCACTCGCCCGATTCCATCATCTACCGGGAAAACGAGCGGGCGTTCAACACCGCCAAAAAGCAGATGATCCTGCTGCACAAGCAGGAAACCATGCTGAGCGAAACGCTGTCCAACGTGGACCGGCTCAAGATGATCGACGAGTTCAACCAGCGGCAGAAGCGCTTCGCCCAGTATTCGCAGATGGCCTTCGGCAATGAAAGAAGCCGTGAGCGCGCGGTGGCCCAGGCGGAGCTGCTGAGCGAAAAGCTCAACGCCGCCAACGACAAAATGCAGGGGTACGGCAATTCCCTGTTTGAGGAACCGGTCCGGGACACCGCGCAGACGGACAGCGAGTTCGGCTCCCTGGTCGCCGCCAGCGAGCGTCGCCACAGCCTGGCGGAAAGCGCCGGCCCGTCCGGCGGGGAAACGGAACCATTTTCTGAGGAACACAACCGGGAATTCGCCGGGCTGACCAGCGAAAACGGCACGGATCAGGGACCGGGCGGCGTAAAGGAGATGTGAGCAGTGGGTAAATTCGCCTATAACATGAAAAACATGTTCAAATCCAAGGAGCAGCGGGAAATCGAAGCCCGGATGGAGTTCAACCAGAACAAGCGCGCTTTCGCCAGATACTATCAGGAGCTGGACGTCAGCATCCGGAATTTCTCCAAGATGGCGCGGGACGCGGAGCTGGCCGGGAACCACGAAAACGCCAAATCCTGCGCGCGGTTCGTCGTCAAGCTCCAGCGGACGCAGACCAAGGTGCAGGGCCTGCTGCAGCGCTTTGAGATGATGTACTCCATGCAGCGGCTGACGGGCGTCATGAGCACCTTTGTGGAGTCCTGCGCCAACATGGGCTTCAACATGGACAAGAACATCAACCTCAAGGACATCTGGAAGAACACCGCCGAAATGGACAAGGCCCTGGGCAAGCTGGACGCCATGACCGACCAATTGGACATGGTGTTTGACACCATCGACCAGGGCATGAACAGCTCTTCCGACGTCCTGCCCAGCCAGGAAGAGGAGGACGCGGAGGCCGAGGACATCCTGAACGGGATCATGGGCCGCCACAACGTGATCAGCCATCCCGAGGCCTACCAGGCCCGGCAGGACGTGGGCGAAAAAGACGCCGAGGACGACGACACGGAGCAGCGGCTGCGCAAAATGATGGAGGACCTCAGGGACTGATATGAGCAAGGAAGATCTCCGCCGCGGCGAGGACATCAGCCTCCGGGCCAGGCTGCTGATGGAGTGCGGCGAATATGAAAAAGCGTGCGCCGCCTTTCAGCAGGCCGCGGAACGGATGCTCCGCTTCGCCCAGGGCGAACAGGGGCAGCACCGCGCGGACGCCCGGCAGATCGCCGAGCAGCTGATCGCGAAAGCCCGGCAGGCCAAAGAAGCGGCGGAAAACCAGAAGGCCGCGCTGCCCGCCGAAGCGAGCGCGCCCTCCGCCCCGGCTGCATCCGCGCTGCCCCCGGTCCGGCCGCCGGAAAAGGCGCAGCTGGACAACCAGAGCGCCATCTCCCGGGACCTCAAAAGCTGGGAGCGCGGCGGGAAATCCCTGAGCTCCGAGGCGGAAAACCGGCTGAAGTTCACCCCCGTCCAGTCCCCGAACGTGCATTTTTCGGACATCGCGGGGCTCACCCAGGTCAAGGACATCGTAAGGCTCAAGATCATCGAGCCGCTCCTCCATCCGGAGCTGTACGAGCGCTTTTCCAAGACCGCCAACGGCGGCATCCTGCTCTACGGCCCGCCGGGCACCGGGAAAACCATGATCGCCCGGGCCATCGCCACCGAGACGCAGCTGGACTTTTTTTCGGTGCGCTGCTCCGACATCGTCGGCAAGACCTTCGGCGACGGGGAGCGGAACCTCCGGGGCCTCTTTGACGCCGCCCGGGAAAGCGGCCGGGCCATGATCTTCTTTGACGAGTTCGAGTCCCTGGCGTGCAGACGCGGGGGCGGGTCGGCGATCATGAACCGCATCGTGCCGGAGCTGCTCAGCCAGATGGACGGCTTTCAGCAGGCGGAAGGGCAGCTGGTGGTGCTGGCCTCCACCAACCGGCCCTGGGACCTGGATTCCGCGGTGCTCCGCCCGCCCCGCATGACCGAACGGATCTACGTGGGGCTGCCCGATTACGACGCCCGGTACTATATGGTCCAAAAGGCGCTGGACCCCCTGCCCCGGCAGGAAACGCCGGATTACGCCCGCATCGCCGAAAAGCTGGACGGCTTCAACTGCGCCGACATCGCCGCCTTTGTGGAACGGGTCAAGGACGCGCCGATCCGCCGCGGGCTGATCGAAAACCACGTGGACCAGTTCATCACCCCGCAGGATATCGAGGACGCGCTGGCAAGCGCCCGGTCCAGCGTGCAGAAGTCCGACCTGGAAGCGTTCAGCAAATGGGAAGCGTCCCAGCGATAATCATCAGGGAGAGGGTCTTGTATGGACACAAACGAAAGAATCAGCCGCTATTACCAGGACTATAAGGCGGATATGGAGGCGGCCCGGATCGCGGAAAGAAAGGGCAACCTGGAAGGCGCCCGGAAGCTGTACCGCCAGGCGGCGCGCAGCCTGTGCGAAATGGCCAGCCTGGAAAGCGGGGAAACCCGGAAGGAGCGGACCCTGCACGCCGAGCAGATCCTCGCCAAGGCGGAGAGCCTGGGAAAGACCGCCGTGCCGGCGGCCGCCGCGCCCGCAGCCTCCGCCGGCACAGCGCCCGCCAGGGGCGCCCAAAGGAACGCCGCAGGCGGAACGGCGGACGGCAACCCCTGGCAGAGCGAGGGCATTCCCGCCACCACCTTTGACGACGTGGTGGGGATGGAGGACGTCAAGCAGCTGATCCGCACCCGGGTGATCGACCAGATCAAATACCCGGAGCTCTACGACCGCTACGGCCTGAAAGGCGGCACGGGGGTGCTGCTCTTCGGCCTCCCCGGCACGGGCAAGACGACCATCGCCCGCGCCATCGCCCACGAGATCGGCGCGCCGCTGTTCACCGTCAAGCTGTCGGACGTGCTGAGCAAATGGGTGGGCGAATCCGAAAAGCTGATCAGCCAGCTGTTTGACAAGGCCCGGGAAACGCCGACCTCCCTGATTTTCTTTGACGACTTCGATTCCCTGGGGATGGAACGGCAGGACGACGGGAACCACAACAACAAGATCATCGTCGAGCTGATCAACCAGATGGACGGCTTCCGGCAGAACACCAACACCATCATCCTGCTGGCCGCCACCAACCGGCCCTGGATGATCGATTCCGCGCTGATGCGGCCGGGGCGTTTCGAGCACCATATCTACGTGCCCCTGGCCGGCCATGAGGCGCGGATCCGGCTGGTAAAGAAAAACCTGGGCAGCGTCCCCACGGAGCCGGGGCTGGATTACGACCGGATCAGCGACCTGCTGGCCGGGTACAACGGGGCGGACATCGTTTCCGTGGTCGGCTCCGCCAAGCTGGCGGCCGTGCAGCGCGCCAAGGAGACGATGATCGCGCAGGGGCAGCAGGGCGACAGCCCCGTCACCTTCGCGGACTTCGCGGACGCCGCCGCCGCCCACAGGAGCAGCGTCAAGCCGGACGACATCGTCCGGATGAAGAAATACGCGGCGCAGCGCGGCATCGCGCTGCCGGATGAAATGTGACCGGCAACCGGACAAGGAGGCATTAAAAAATGGCTAAGTTTCACGGAAAGCATTATTACCTGGGCGCGTGGAGCTACGCGTTTCTCGACCTGCTGTACCTGATCCCCATCGTCGGGCTGATCTTCCTGATCATCCACGCCTTCAATACCACCAACGAAAACCTTCGGCACTACGCCCGCTCCTATTTCGCGCGCTTTGTGCTGTGGCTCGGCATCGCCGCAGTCCTGGGCGTGATCGTCTACCTGGCCGGCGGGCAGCAGGCCTTTACGGAGAGGATGAACGAACTGTTCCGCCAGATCGGGAGCTGGCGGTTCGTCCCCTGAGCGGGCGGATGCTTCCCCCGGCTTTCTTTGGGCAAACCGGCTGGCGCCCGGAGGATTTTTCCTGTCCGCACCGGAAAAACGCTTGACACCGGCCTTTATCCCATATTACAATACAGTTGAAACATGGGGATATTCCGGCATCGGCATGCTTCCGCCGCCCGGCGGGACAGGCCCTGCCGGCTGTCACCTTCCGGTTTCAAAAACGCATCGTAAAGGAGCGGTATCATGAGAAGTTCTTCCTATTATGCGGCAGCCTCCGGTGTCGGCGCTTTGACTGTCTTCCTCTGGGGAGGCCTAATCGCCCTGGTGGTGCTCTGCATCGTCGCCTGGTGCAAGATCTTCCGCAAAGCGGGCATCCACCCGGGCAAATTCTTTATCCCGGTCTACGGGCAGTACCTGTGCTACAGCATTGCGGATTCCGGCGGACTGTTCGCCGCCACCATCGTCATTTCCATCATTACCAGCCTGGTCAGCACGTTCACCGCTGCCAATTCCTACAATTCCTACAGCCGCGGCCCCTCGACCGCTACGCTCGTAATCCTGGGCATTGCAGCCGTCGCCGAACTCATTATCTTCATCATTTTCAGCATCCGTCTGGCCCGCGTGTTCGGGAAAAGCGGGGGGTTCGCCGTCGGGCTGATTCTCCTGTTCCCGATTTTCATCTGCATCCTGGGCTTTGGCAGCGCGCAGTACATCTACCAGACCGGCTATTCCGGCAGCATCGTCCAGGAAACCTGGACCTGCCCCCAGTGCGGGACGATCAACGCCGCCCACAACGGCGCCTGTGTCCAGTGCCAGACCCTGAAGCCCCGCATGTAAAGCAAAGCGCGGCAGACGCCGCGGAACCTCATCCCCGGCAGCCGGCCACTGGCTGCCGGGTTTTTCATGCCGCTATTGTGTTTCCGCCGGTGTTCCGGTATAATAAAAGCCGGACACAGAAACACCATGGACCGGGAAGTGATACAGAATGAACATCCGCTCCGCCGTCCCCGGGGACGCGGAACAGCTGCTGCGCATCTACGCCTGGTATGTGGAGCGCACCGCCGTCACCTTTGAATACGACGTGCCGTCCCTTTCCGAGTTCCGGCGCCGCGTCGAAAACACCCTGCGCCATTACCCGTATCTGGTCCTGACGGAGGGAGACAGGATCCTGGGCTACGCCTACGCCGGGCCCTTCGTGGGGCGGGCGGCGTACAGCCGGTCCTGCGAGCTGACGATCTACCTGGACAGGGACGAAAGAGGGCGCGGGTACGGCCCCCTGCTGTACGGCGCGCTGGAAGAAAAGCTGCGGGCGCTGGGGTTCCTCAACCTCTACGCCTGCATCGGCGACCCGGACACAGAGGACGAATACCTGACCCGCGCCAGCGAGCGCTTCCATCAGCGCCGGGGCTTTGTCCGGGCCGGCACATTCCATCATTGCGGCTATAAGTTCGGCCGCTGGTACAACATGATCTGGATGGAGAAAATCATCGGGGAACACCGGGAAGGAGCAGATTCATGAGGCGGAAAGACAGAGAAGTCACGGACATGCGGGAAATCTTCGGCATCCTTTCCCGCTGCGACACGGTGCGCATCGGCATCCGCGGGCGGGAATACCCCTATGTGGTGCCGGTTTCCTTCGGCGCGGAAATGGCGGACGGGCATCCGGTCGTCTACTTCCACTGCGCCCGGGAGGGGCTCAAGCTGGACCTGCTGGCCGCCGACCCCAGGGTCTGCGTGGAAGGGGACATCTTTATCAGAACGGAGACCACCGACCACGGCATCACCACCCGCTATGAAAGCGTCATCGGGCAGGGGGATTTTGAAATCCTCACCGACCACGAGGAGATCGTCCGCGCTCTCCGGGTGCTGACCGAGCATTACGGCTACATGAACTACCCCCTCACCAGCTGCCGGGCGCTGGATTTTGTGTGCGTGGGAAAGATCGTCCTCAAAGAAATCACCGGCAAGCGGAACCTTCCGCTGCCTGCCGGAGAATAGGTTCTGAACCGGCCGTTTTTTCATGGACATTTTGCCCCGGAAATGCTATAATCGAATCAAATCAAAAAAGGACCCGCGCACAGGCCGCGTCCTTTCAGGGAGGTTATCCGGTGAAAACGACATTGCTGATCATGGCTGCCGGCCTCGGTTCCCGGTACGGCGGCAACAAACAGATCGACCACATCGGCCCCAACGGCGAAATCCTCATGGAGTATTCGATTTACGACGCCCTGGCCGCCGGCTTTGACAAGATCGTCTTCGTCATCCGCAGGAGCATGGACGAAATCTTCCGGGAAATGATCGGCGACAAGATCGCGAAAAAGGTGGAAGTCCATTACGCCTATCAGGAATATGACAGCCTGCCCGGCGGCTTCGTGCCCCCGGCCGACAGGACGAAGCCCTATGGCACCGTGCACGCCGTCCTCTGCGCCAAAGACGTGATCCATGAGCCCTTCGCCGTCATCAACGCCGACGACTACTACGGCAAGGACGCTTTTACCGCCATGGCGGACAGCCTGCACCGGATGGCGGACAAGCGGGTCGCCGCTTCGATGGTGGCCTACTACCTGAAGAACACCATTTCGGAAAACGGCACCGTGACCCGCGGCGTCTGCGGGCGGGATCAGGAAGGGTACCTGACCAAGGTGGTCGAAACCTACAAGATCAAGCGGGATACGGACGGCGTCATCAAGGACTTTGCAAGCGACCCGGCCGTGCCGCTGGACGACGACGCCCTGGTATCCATGAATTTCTTCGGCTTTACCCCCTGGTACTTTGAAACCGCCGGCGCGCACCTGCTGGATTTCCTTCAGAACGCCCCCGGCGACCCGCTGAAGAAGGAATACGTCCTGCCCACCCTGGTGGACCAGCTGATGAAGGAAGCCGGCCTCAAAGTGGAAGTGCTTTCCACCCGCGCCGTCTGGTTCGGCATTACCTATCACGAAGACAAGGCGTATGTGATGGGCGAGCTGCAGAAGCTCCACGACGCCGGCGCCTATCCGGAAAAACTGTAATATCTCTCCACAGAAGCAAACAGCCGCCCCGACGGGCGGCTGTTTGCTGTATCAGTGTCTCATGAAGTGTCTCATGGATCGGTCTTCTTCTGCCTGCGGATCCTGCTTTCCCGGATCATACGCGATATTGCTTTGACCAGCTGCACACACAATAAAACGAGAAAACCCAGGTTGCACGCCGTCACCGCCAGATGCTTAACGCTGACCTGCCCGGAATGGAAATCTTCCCTGCAGGCGTTGATCCCGCCCGCCGCGCCGATCACCATCAGAGGAAGCACAAGAATCCCGGTACAAATGAGCACAGCATCCAGATGCTGATTCGGCGCATCGCTTTTCTTTTCCGGTTTCATATCGTATCCCGTTCCATATTCCTCAGGAAGGAATCGCCGGCCTTTCCGGTTTCACATGCCTGTACCGGCGGCGTCTCATCCGCGCGGGAGACTGTCCCCGCCGTTACATCGGCAGGCTGATATACAGGGGCTGCGGGGCGAAGGCGGCCGCGTCGTCGTTTTCGACAGCGTTCTGTTCTTCTTCCGTCACCGGCTCATGGGGCTTGAGCTCGATCTCCCCGTTCCGCAGCGCCACCGCCTTTTCCCAGGCGAGCTTCAGCTGCGGGTCCGCCATATCGCCCAGCTGGAAGAACTCGCCCACCAGCTCCTCGGGCATTTCGATCACAACGTCCGGCGTGATGCCGATCTTGTGCACCTTGCGGCCGGAGGGCATGAAGTACTGCGCGTAGGTGACCTGCATGCCGTCGTCTTTCCCGCCGGCGCCGCTCAGGCCGAACACGTACTGCATGATGCCCTTGCCGTAGGTCTGGGTGCCCACCAGCAGCGCGCGCCCGGTATCCTGCAGGCTGCCGGAGAGGATTTCGCTGGAAGAAGCGGAACTGCCGTTGACCAGGATGACCAGCGGGATATCGTCCCGGCCGGACTTGGTGAAGCGTTCTTCCCGCTTGCCGGCGCGGTTTTCGCTGTAGAAGAGCAGCTGCCTGTCCAGGAAAATATCGGCAATCTTGACCGCCGCTTCCACCCAGCCGCCGCTGTTGTCCCGCAGGTCCAGGATCAGGGCCGTGGCGCCTTGTTCTTCCAGTTCCTTGACGCCGGCGATGACGCGCTCCTCACAGTCCCCCGAGAACTCGTACAGCACCAGCAGGCCGACGTTGTCGTCCAGCATCGCGGTTTCCGTCCAGTTCACGTTGATGACGGCGCGGGCCACCGTGAAGACCAGGTTTTCGCCCTGGCGCTGGACTTCCAGCTCCACCGAGTCCGCTTCCTTGCCGCGCATCAGCGCCGCGGCGTCCGACATGGTATCCGCCGTCACGGTCAGGTCGTCAACCCGGACCAGCACGTCGCCCTTGCGGACGCCGGCCTTTTCCGCCGGGGTATTCTTGAAAACGCGGCTGATGGTCACGATGCCGGTGTTGTAGTTCGCCAGCATCTGGATCCCGACGCCGGCGTATTTGCCTTCGTCGTCCTCATGCATTTTCTGCCAGTTTTCCGGGGTGTAATAGAAGGTATAATTGTCGCCCAGTCCCTCCAGCATGCCCCACATGGCGCCTTCCATCATCAGCTCCTCATTGGGCTCTTCATAATAATACTGCAGGATGTAGCTGTACACTTCCGCCAGCTTGCTGAAGCGCTTGAGGGAATCGTACTCCTCCCGGGAAATCGTCACTTCATTGCCGTTGAAAAAGCTGAAAAAGTCAAAACGGCCGTCCTCCGCCAGCGCTCCGCACGAACCGGCCAGCAGCATCAAGGACAAAAGAAGGGACATCGCTTTTTTCATGATAAACCTCCGCGAGCCTGATCAATCAGGCGAATAAATACGATTGGCTTTGCATTTCTGCATATCCATCAGGATTTTGAAGGTGACCGCGTCATCAAATTTCCGAAGATCCAGGCCGGTTTCCCGCTGCACTTTGTCCAGCCGGTAGACCAGCGTGTTTCTGTGTATATACAGCTGCCTGGCGGTATCAGACAGGTTCAGATCCTTCTGGAAGAAAGCCCGGATCGTCCTGAGCATTTCCTCGTTGAACAGCCTGGCCGTGGAAGGATTGAAAAGCAGCCGGTGGTAATGCTCCGCGATCTGCGGGGAAAGCTCGGCCAGGAACCGGGGCAGGAGCATGGCGCCAAAGTCAAAGACCGTCTGCTCCTCGCAGAAGACACGGCCGATCGCGATGGCCCGGACCGCCTGCTGATAGCAGGCGTGCAGCGCGGACAGATCCCGCGCCTTCCCGCCGATTCCCACGATGACGCCGTGGCCCGTTTCCGTCAGAAGAGATTCCTGCATCGCCTGGGCAAACTCCAGCGTTTCCGCCCCGTTTTCCTGGCGGGGCGCTTCCCGGAGAAAAACAGAGGACTTTTCGTCCACCGGCACCAGCACGTCGCCCTGGGAAAGGGGCAGCACCTCGGAAAGCAGGTCCACCGGCGTCCCCGGATGATCCTGCACGGTGCAGATCAGGTACACGATTTTCGCGCACCTGACCGGCAGATGATGGGCCGCGGCGAGCGCTTCCGTTTCCGCCGGGGACAGGCTGTCAATCAGCAGACGCCGGTAGGCGCCCGCGGGCCCCTGGTCCCTTTCCTGCGCCGAAAGGGAGGCGAGCACCTGGTCCAGCAGCAGGAAAAAGTCCCCGCTTCGGCCCGCCCGCAAGGACCCGGCCCACCAGAGCCCGGGCTTTATCTGGCTCCGGACCAGGTGATAACCGTCCCGGTCGGCGGTCTGTCCCGCGTCCCTGAGCGCCGGGGGGACCACCGGGCCGGTTTTCCCGCTGATCAGGTCCGTCCCTTCCGGGTTCAGCAGGTACACCGGCTCCGAAAGCCCCTGCACATACTGTTTTAATCCGCTCGCGTATTCCAGGGCCATAAGCACTCCCGTTCCTGTGAAAGCTCCGTCTCGTCCTCTTCCTCCCGGGCAAGCTGCTGTTCGATTTCCGCCATGCGGGAAACGAACTTTCCTTCCCGGAAAGCGCCGATGTCTTCCCGGCTCATCACGGAATCCGTCCCCAGGCAGGCCGAGCAGCGGTACCCGCAGGCCGGGCAGCAGCAGTCCAGATGGCCGCCGCCTTCCTCATGGATCATGAAAGCGCCGCACTGCGGGCAGCCGCATCTCATTGTACCGTCAACACTCCCTGATCATTCATACAGCGGGAAGGCTTCCGTCAGCGCGCGCACCTGCTCTTTGACAGCCGGCACGGCCGCTTCACCGTTTTCCAGAATATCGGCGATGCAATTGCCGATCGTCTGCATTTCCTGTTCTTTCATGCCCCGGGTGGTGACCGCCGGGGTGCCGACGCGGATGCCGCTGGTTTCGGCCGGCTTGCGCTGGTCCCTGGGCACCATGTTCTTGTTCACGGTGATGTTGGCTTCCCCCAGCCAGGTTTCCAGCTGCAGGCCGGAGACCGGGGTATCGCACAGGTCCAGCAGGAGCAGATGGTTGTCCGTCCCGCCGGAAACCATCCGCACGCCCCGCGCCCGGAAGGCGTTTTCCAGCGCCTTGGCGTTCACCACGATCCCGTGCTGGTAGGCTTTGAACGCGTCGGACATAGCCTCTTTGAAGCAGACCGCTTTCGCGGCGACGATATGCATCAGCGGGCCGCCCTGGATACCGGGGAAGATCGCCTTGTCGATCGCCTTGGCGTACTGTTCCCGGCACAGGATCATGCCGCCCCGGGGGCCGCGCAGGGTCTTGTGGGTGGTGGTGGTCACCACGTCCGCGTAGGGCACGGGCGACGGATGCTCGCCCGCGGCGACCAGGCCGGCGATGTGGGCCATGTCCACCATCAGATAAGCGCCCACGCTGTCGGCGATCTGCCGCAGGCGGGGGAAGTCGATCGTCCTGGAATAGGCGGACGCGCCGGCCACGATCAGCCGGGGGCGCAGGGACAGTGCCTGTTCCGCCAAAGCGTCATAGTCGATGGTTTCCGTGACCGGGTCGATGCCGTAGGACGCGAAACGGAAATACTTGCCGGAAATATTGACCGGGCTGCCGTGGGTCAGATGGCCGCCGGCGTTCAGGTGCATGCCCAGCACCGTATCCCCCGGGGAAAGGAGGGCGTAGTAAACGGCCATATTGGCCTGGGAGCCGCTGTGTGGCTGCACGTTGGCATGCTCCGCGCCGTAAAGCGCGCAGGCGCGCCGGCGGGCCAGCTCCTCCACCTCGTCCACGTACCGGCAGCCGCCGTAGTAGCGGTGTCCCGGATAGCCTTCGGCGTATTTGTTGGTCAGCACGCTGCCCATGGCCGCCATCACGGCGTCGGAAACAAAATTCTCAGAAGCGATCAGCTCGATATGCTCCTGCTGACGGCGGCTTTCTTCCGCCATATACTCGGCTACTTCGGGGTCTGTTTTGGTCAGGCACTCGGGAATCTGCCACATAAGAAACCATATCCTTTCTGTACTGCTTGGAGAACGAAACGCCCGGCCGCCCGCCCGGGCCGCCGGAACGGATCAAAACAACAATAAAATACCGCTATACGGACAGACAAACCCGCGGCACATGCGCCTTGCGCTTACTGCTGCTTCCTCTCGGACCTGACAGGGTTCACACCGCTGCATCGCACGGAGCCCATCCGCATAACGGCAATTGCTATTATACAGAACAAATCGGAAAAATGCAACTGGTTTTTTGTAAAAACAGGAAGGGCGGACGCGGCATTCGGCTTTAAAAACAGCTTTTATACCGTCCGGATTCAAACACTGCGCAAAAACAGCGCCTCCACCTTCCGGTGAGGCGCTGAAAAAAGGCTGATTTACAGAAGTCCTGCCGGGCAAAGGCTTTACAGCTGATCCGCCGAAAGCTCGCCGGACGCGTACCTTCGGAGCTGCCCGACGCAGGAAAGACCTTCTTCTTCCCCGAAAACGGCGCCGAAAACGGTGACCGCGCCGCCGTTCTGCAGCGCCCTGCCCGTACCGAAGAACACGGACGCGCGCAGGGAGGAGCGGACGCTTTCCGCCAGCGCATCCAGCCTGGGCAGGGAATCGATCAGCAGGACGGCCCGCCGGCCGTTCTCTGCCACGCGTTTGGCCCGCTCCAGCGCGCAGCGGGCGGTGCGCAGCTGATGTCTGATTTCCTGGGCGATGTCCGCCGCGTACACGGACCAGCCGCTCCGGTCGGCCAGCTTCTGGCTGTCCTCCGGGGCCCGGTCCACCGTCAGCAGGATGCATTCCGCCTCCGGGTCGGCCTGGCGGACGGCGTCCGCCGCGCGGAGCAGCGCGTCCGGATCCTCCGTTTCCACCGAAAGAAGGAGCCGCTGGCCGTAGCACCAGGCCGCGCCGGCCGGACGGGCCTTGGGCGCCGCCACCGGCAGGTTCAGGAATTCCGGCCGCTCCTTGAGTTCTTCCACCGGGACGCCGTTCACCTGCTCGACATAGACCATCAGCCGCATGCCTTCCCCGGTGCGGATCGCTTTGGTCTTGCCGGAAAGCAGGTCCCCCTCCCGCAGGGAGAAACGGCGGATCTGCGTATTGGACACATAAATCAGGCGTTTTGTCTTCGCCTGATCGATGACGCGCAGCAGGCCGCTGCCGTCCTCCTCCAGGCGCAGCACGCCCTGCTGGGTTTCAAACTCCCCTTCTGCCAGCAGCTCCGGCAGCGTCACGTGCTGTACGGAATGATAGTCTTTCAGATACCGGTTTTCGGCCGCGTAGACGGTATGCTGCTCCTCCGCGGGCCTGCCCTGCGGGTCCTGCGCGCCGGCGGGCGGCTGGGCGGCCGGACGGGCCGCCGCGGGCCGCTGTTCATGCGGCGCGGGCTGCTGGGGCGCCGGCTTGCTGTTCCACGTCGGCCGGGCGCCGGGCTGCTGGTAATTGTTCTGCTGATAGCTGCGGGGGTTATGCCAGGCCCGCACGCCGTCGATGTTGAAGGCCGGCGCCTTGCTGGAAATGGAACTGAGCACGTCCGCTTTCCCGGTCTGCGCGGGCCGGGAAGTTTCGGCGGGCTTGGCGGGCGCCGCGGCGGGGCGCTGGGTATACACGGTCTGCTGCGGGGCGCGGGGCGGCTGGCGGTAGGAAAGATCGCCGCTTTCGTATTCTGCGTCGTCATCATCGGCGATGATGGAAGCCGTGCGCTGCCGCTGCTGCACGGGCGCCGCGGCGGGCTTTTCCTCCTCCGCCGCTTCCTTCGCCTGAGAAGCCTTCAGTTTATCGATGATGCCCTGCTTGTTGATGCCCGCAGGCAGAGGAATCTGGTGTTCCCGCGCGTAATTCCTCAGTTCGATCACCGTCATATTCTCAAATTGCTCGCTCATAAAAAAAGAAGCCTCCCGAAAAAACGAATCAGTGCCGTTCTTATCCGTCATAACCGTCCGTCTGTCCGTGTTTCAAACCTGATGGGTCAATTATACCAAACCATCTCCCGTTTGGCAAGGGGAGAAAACCGCAAAACGATGAAATCCGGACATTTCATTTTCCGGTTCGCAACTTTTTTTCCTGGATAAAACGAACGCCGTCTGCTATCCTCAGATCCGTCATCACCGCTATGGTTCATCCTTCAATCGCTCCGTCCACCCGATGTTCAAGCCGCCGCCCGCCCCCCGGGCAGCCGGCCTCCGGAAAGGATGATGGTATGTACAGCGCGCAGCTCGCGTTCCCGGTCATCGATCTGCCCGAAACCGGCCGGCAGATCGAACGGCAGCGCCGTCAGGCCGGGCTGACCGTGCGGGACCTGCAGGATTACTTCGGCTTTGAGTACCCGCAGGCCATTTACAAGTGGCAGCACGGGGAGTGCCTGCCCACGGTGGACAACCTGCTGGCCCTTTCCCGGCTGCTGCGGGTGCCCATGGAAGACCTCCTGGTTTACGAGGACCAGGGGGTCCCGCACTTTTTTGGGGGAAATCCTATTCCGCCCGGCCGGTCCTGTCCCGCCGCGCGCGATATCATGCATTTTGTTTTTTCTCATATATCATCCGTTTTTGATTTTTCCCGGAAGTTTCCCCCATTTTAAACCACCGGTTTAATGACAAGCCCCCCGTTCTCTGTTATGATGAACGCGTCGTCAGGGAACACAAGTTCCCACCCACGAAGCG